>NZ_JAVBIK010000001.1:1367500-1370000 GCF_032193805.1 Rhodoferax potami
TCGTTATCACTCCTCATCTAAGCCCGGCGGATTTGCCTACCAGGCACGACTACAAGCTTGAACCAACATGTCCAACAGTTGGCTGAGTTAACCTTCTCCGTCCCCACATCGCACTACACATCGGTACAGGAATATTGACCTGTTTCCCATCAGCTACGCATCTCTGCCTCGCCTTAGGGGCCGACTCACTCTACGCCGATGAACGTTGCGTAGAAAACCTTGCGCTTACGGCGAGGGGGCTTTTCACCCCCTTTAACGCTACTCATGTCAGCATTCGCACTTCTGATACCTCCAGCACGCTTTACAACGCACCTTCACAGGCTTACAGAACGCTCTCCTACCACTTGCAATAAATTGCAAATCCGCAGCTTCGGTAACTGGCTTAGCCCCGTTACATCTTCCGCGCAGGACGACTCGATCAGTGAGCTATTACGCTTTCTTTAAATGATGGCTGCTTCTAAGCCAACATCCTGACTGTTTTAGCCTTCCCACTTCGTTTCCCACTTAGCCAATTTTAGGGACCTTAGCTGGCGGTCTGGGTTGTTTCCCTCTTGAGTCCGGACGTTAGCACCCGGTGCTCTGTCTCCCAAGCTGTACTCTGCGGTATTCGGAGTTTGCATTGGTTTGGTAAGTCGCCATGACCCCCTAGCCAAAACAGTGCTCTACCCCCGCAGGTAATACTTGAGGCACTACCTAAATAGTTTTCGGAGAGAACCAGCTATTTCCAAGTTTGTTTAGCCTTTCACCCCTATCCACAGCTCATCCGCTAGTTTTGCAACACTAGTCGGTTCGGACCTCCAGTACCTGTTACGGCACCTTCATCCTGGCCATGGATAGATCACTTGGTTTCGGGTCTACACCCAGCGACTAGACGCCCTATTCGGACTCGATTTCTCTACGGCTTCCCTATTCGGTTAACCTTGCCACTGAATGTAAGTCGCTGACCCATTATACAAAAGGTACGCAGTCACCCTTGCGGGCTCCTACTTTTTGTAAGCATGCGGTTTCAGGATCTATTTCACTCCCCTCCCGGGGTTCTTTTCGCCTTTCCCTCACGGTACTAGTTCACTATCGGTCAATGATGAGTATTTAGCCTTGGAGGATGGTCCCCCCATATTCAGACAGGATTTCTCGTGTCCCGCCCTACTTTTCGCAAGCTCAGTACCACACAGGTCATTTCACGTACGGGGCTATCACCCGCTATGGCCAGCATTTCCAGGCTGTTCCGTTATGTCTTGTGCTATCACTTGCAGGCTTCTCCGATTTCGCTCGCCACTACTTTCGGAATCTCGGTTGATGTCTTTTCCTCGAGCTACTGAGATGTTTCAGTTCACCCGGTTCGCCTCGCATACCTATGTATTCAGTATGCGATACCCCTAAGGGTGGGTTTCCCCATTCGGAAATCTCCGGATCAAAGCTAATTTGCCAGCTCCCCGAAGCTTATCGCAGGCTATCACGTCCTTCGTCGCCTATCATTGCCAAGGCATCCACCACATGCTCTTATTCACTTGACCCTATAACTTTGACCACTCTTGCGAGTATCTCCGTCATCTTCAAGGAATGTTTGACAGGTCTCTCACCTGTCGCGTTATGCCGTAAATGACATCACCACTTGCTTTCGCAAACAGTTAGCCTAATTACTTTCGAATTTCAAACAAAGTTTGATATTCATTTTGACGCAATCAAATATGTTGCCAACAACCACGCAAGGCACGGTCTGCACTAAACCTTTACGAATGTGCAGTTTCCTTGGCGCAGCTTAAAGTTGGCAACGCTGATTAAACTCTATAAATTGTTAAAGAACAGCCGGTTGATCAAGAGATCTTGATCAACAACAAAGCAGCCTCTTCATTGCAAGCAATGCAAAGCTACTTTGGTGTTGACTTCATGTGTATCGGAAGTTTGGTGGAGGATGACGGGATCGAACCGACGACCCCCTGCTTGCAAAGCAGGTGCTCTCCCAGCTGAGCTAATCCCCCGTATTTCCCAATATCTACCTGTTTATTGGACGACGATGGTGGGTCTGGTTGGTCTCGAACCAACGACCCCCGCCTTATCAAGACGGTGCTCTAACCAACTGAGCTACAGACCCAAGCCGGTCACTTATGACCAGGCATAAGCCCAAGTCGTTAGCGACAACCTTCCAACAACCGATAAGTGTGAGCGTTCAAATTAGATTGCAGTTTTCCAGAAAGGAGGTGATCCAGCCGCACCTTCCGATACGGCTACCTTGTTACGACTTCACCCCAGTCACGAACCCTGCCGTGGTAATCGCCCTCCTTGCGGTTAGGCTAACTACTTCTGGCAGAACCCGCTCCCATGGTGTGACGGGCGGTGTGTACAAGACCCGGGAACGTATTCACCGTGACATTCTGATCCACGATTACTAGCGATTCCGACTTCACGCAGTCGAGTTGCAGACTGCGATCCGGACTACGACTGGCTTTATGGGATTAGCTCCCCCTCGCGGGTTGGCAACCCTTTGTACCAGCCATTGTAT
>NZ_JAVBIK010000001.1:1372500-1375000 GCF_032193805.1 Rhodoferax potami
CTACCATGCACTGTCCCCGATCCAGATAATGGACCTAGGTTAGAACCTCAAACACACCAGGGTGGTATTTCAACGTTGGCTCCATAAGATCTAGCGACCCTACTTCAAAGCCTCCCACCTATCCTACACAGATCTGTTCAAAGTCCAATACAAAGCTACAGTAAAGGTTCATGGGGTCTTTCCGTCTTTCCGCGGGGAGATTGCATCATCACAAACATTTCAACTTCGCTGAGTCTCAGGAGGAGACAGTGTGGCCATCGTTACGCCATTCGTGCAGGTCGGAACTTACCCGACAAGGAATTTCGCTACCTTAGGACCGTTATAGTTACGGCCGCCGTTTACTGGGACTTCAATCAAGAGCTTGCACCCCATCATTTAATCTTCCAGCACCGGGCAGGCGTCACACCCTATACGTCCACTTTCGTGTTTGCAGAGTGCTGTGTTTTTAATAAACAGTCGCAGCCACCGATTTTTTGCAACCTCATTGGGCTCCATCCGCGAGGGACTTCACCTACTAAAGGCACACCTTCTTCCGAAGTTACGGTGTCAATTTGCCGAGTTCCTTCTCCTGAGTTCTCTCAAGCGCCTTAGAATACTCATCTCGCGCACCAGTGTCGGTTTGCGGTACGGTCGTGTGTAGCTGAAGCTTAGTGGCTTTTCCTGGAAGCAGGGTATCACTCACTTCGTCTGCAAGCAGACTCGTTATCACTCCTCATCTAAGCCCGGCGGATTTGCCTACCAGGCACGACTACAAGCTTGAACCAACATGTCCAACAGTTGGCTGAGTTAACCTTCTCCGTCCCCACATCGCACTACACATCGGTACAGGAATATTGACCTGTTTCCCATCAGCTACGCATCTCTGCCTCGCCTTAGGGGCCGACTCACTCTACGCCGATGAACGTTGCGTAGAAAACCTTGCGCTTACGGCGAGGGGGCTTTTCACCCCCTTTAACGCTACTCATGTCAGCATTCGCACTTCTGATACCTCCAGCACGCTTTACAACGCACCTTCACAGGCTTACAGAACGCTCTCCTACCACTTGCAATAAATTGCAAATCCGCAGCTTCGGTAACTGGCTTAGCCCCGTTACATCTTCCGCGCAGGACGACTCGATCAGTGAGCTATTACGCTTTCTTTAAATGATGGCTGCTTCTAAGCCAACATCCTGACTGTTTTAGCCTTCCCACTTCGTTTCCCACTTAGCCAATTTTAGGGACCTTAGCTGGCGGTCTGGGTTGTTTCCCTCTTGAGTCCGGACGTTAGCACCCGGTGCTCTGTCTCCCAAGCTGTACTCTGCGGTATTCGGAGTTTGCATTGGTTTGGTAAGTCGCCATGACCCCCTAGCCAAAACAGTGCTCTACCCCCGCAGGTAATACTTGAGGCACTACCTAAATAGTTTTCGGAGAGAACCAGCTATTTCCAAGTTTGTTTAGCCTTTCACCCCTATCCACAGCTCATCCGCTAGTTTTGCAACACTAGTCGGTTCGGACCTCCAGTACCTGTTACGGCACCTTCATCCTGGCCATGGATAGATCACTTGGTTTCGGGTCTACACCCAGCGACTAGACGCCCTATTCGGACTCGATTTCTCTACGGCTTCCCTATTCGGTTAACCTTGCCACTGAATGTAAGTCGCTGACCCATTATACAAAAGGTACGCAGTCACCCTTGCGGGCTCCTACTTTTTGTAAGCATGCGGTTTCAGGATCTATTTCACTCCCCTCCCGGGGTTCTTTTCGCCTTTCCCTCACGGTACTAGTTCACTATCGGTCAATGATGAGTATTTAGCCTTGGAGGATGGTCCCCCCATATTCAGACAGGATTTCTCGTGTCCCGCCCTACTTTTCGCAAGCTCAGTACCACACAGGTCATTTCACGTACGGGGCTATCACCCGCTATGGCCAGCATTTCCAGGCTGTTCCGTTATGTCTTGTGCTATCACTTGCAGGCTTCTCCGATTTCGCTCGCCACTACTTTCGGAATCTCGGTTGATGTCTTTTCCTCGAGCTACTGAGATGTTTCAGTTCACCCGGTTCGCCTCGCATACCTATGTATTCAGTATGCGATACCCCTAAGGGTGGGTTTCCCCATTCGGAAATCTCCGGATCAAAGCTAATTTGCCAGCTCCCCGAAGCTTATCGCAGGCTATCACGTCCTTCGTCGCCTATCATTGCCAAGGCATCCACCACATGCTCTTATTCACTTGACCCTATAACTTTGACCACTCTTGCGAGTATCTCCGTCATCTTCAAGGAATGTTTGACAGGTCTCTCACCTGTCGCGTTATGCCGTAAATGACATCACCACTTGCTTTCGCAAACAGTTAGCCTAATTACTTTCGAATTTCAAACAAAGTTTGATATTCATTTTGACGCAATCAAATATGTTGCCAACAACCACGCAAGGCACGGTCTGCACTAAACCTTTACGAATGTGCAGTTTCCTTGGCGCAGCTTAAAGTTGGCAACGCTGATTAAACTCTATAAATTGTTAAAG
>NZ_JAVBIK010000001.1:1377500-1380000 GCF_032193805.1 Rhodoferax potami
ACTTCCTTGAAGTACTTGCGTACATCAAAGTTATAGGGTCAAGCCGCACGAGCAATTAGTATCGGTTAGCTTAACGCATTACTGCGCTTCCACACCCGACCTATCAACGTCCTGGTCTTGAACGACTCTTCAGGGGGCTCAAGGCCCCGGCAGATCTCATCTTGAAACGAGTTTCCCGCTTAGATGCTTTCAGCGGTTATCTCTTCCACACTTAGCTACTCGGCAATGCCACTGGCGTGACAACCGATACACCAGAGGTGTGTCCACTCCGGTCCTCTCGTACTAGGAGCAGGCTTCCTCAAATCTGCAGCGCCCACGGAAGATAGGGACCAAACTGTCTCACGACGTTTTAAACCCAGCTCACGTACCTCTTTAAATGGCGAACAGCCATACCCTTGGGACCGGCTACAGCCCCAGGATGAGATGAGCCGACATCGAGGTGCCAAACACCGCCGTCGATATGAACTCTTGGGCGGTATCAGCCTGTTATCCCCAGAGTACCTTTTATCCGTTGAGCGATGGCCCTTCCATACAGAACCACCGGATCACTATGTCCTGCTTTCGCATCTGCTCGACTTGTCAGTCTCGCAGTTAAGCACGCTTATGCCATTGCACTATCATCACGATGTCCGACCGTAACTAGCGTACCTTCGAACTCCTCCGTTACGCTTTGGGAGGAGACCGCCCCAGTCAAACTGCCTACCATGCACTGTCCCCGATCCAGATAATGGACCTAGGTTAGAACCTCAAACACACCAGGGTGGTATTTCAACGTTGGCTCCATAAGATCTAGCGACCCTACTTCAAAGCCTCCCACCTATCCTACACAGATCTGTTCAAAGTCCAATACAAAGCTACAGTAAAGGTTCATGGGGTCTTTCCGTCTTTCCGCGGGGAGATTGCATCATCACAAACATTTCAACTTCGCTGAGTCTCAGGAGGAGACAGTGTGGCCATCGTTACGCCATTCGTGCAGGTCGGAACTTACCCGACAAGGAATTTCGCTACCTTAGGACCGTTATAGTTACGGCCGCCGTTTACTGGGACTTCAATCAAGAGCTTGCACCCCATCATTTAATCTTCCAGCACCGGGCAGGCGTCACACCCTATACGTCCACTTTCGTGTTTGCAGAGTGCTGTGTTTTTAATAAACAGTCGCAGCCACCGATTTTTTGCAACCTCATTGGGCTCCATCCGCGAGGGACTTCACCTACTAAAGGCACACCTTCTTCCGAAGTTACGGTGTCAATTTGCCGAGTTCCTTCTCCTGAGTTCTCTCAAGCGCCTTAGAATACTCATCTCGCGCACCAGTGTCGGTTTGCGGTACGGTCGTGTGTAGCTGAAGCTTAGTGGCTTTTCCTGGAAGCAGGGTATCACTCACTTCGTCTGCAAGCAGACTCGTTATCACTCCTCATCTAAGCCCGGCGGATTTGCCTACCAGGCACGACTACAAGCTTGAACCAACATGTCCAACAGTTGGCTGAGTTAACCTTCTCCGTCCCCACATCGCACTACACATCGGTACAGGAATATTGACCTGTTTCCCATCAGCTACGCATCTCTGCCTCGCCTTAGGGGCCGACTCACTCTACGCCGATGAACGTTGCGTAGAAAACCTTGCGCTTACGGCGAGGGGGCTTTTCACCCCCTTTAACGCTACTCATGTCAGCATTCGCACTTCTGATACCTCCAGCACGCTTTACAACGCACCTTCACAGGCTTACAGAACGCTCTCCTACCACTTGCAATAAATTGCAAATCCGCAGCTTCGGTAACTGGCTTAGCCCCGTTACATCTTCCGCGCAGGACGACTCGATCAGTGAGCTATTACGCTTTCTTTAAATGATGGCTGCTTCTAAGCCAACATCCTGACTGTTTTAGCCTTCCCACTTCGTTTCCCACTTAGCCAATTTTAGGGACCTTAGCTGGCGGTCTGGGTTGTTTCCCTCTTGAGTCCGGACGTTAGCACCCGGTGCTCTGTCTCCCAAGCTGTACTCTGCGGTATTCGGAGTTTGCATTGGTTTGGTAAGTCGCCATGACCCCCTAGCCAAAACAGTGCTCTACCCCCGCAGGTAATACTTGAGGCACTACCTAAATAGTTTTCGGAGAGAACCAGCTATTTCCAAGTTTGTTTAGCCTTTCACCCCTATCCACAGCTCATCCGCTAGTTTTGCAACACTAGTCGGTTCGGACCTCCAGTACCTGTTACGGCACCTTCATCCTGGCCATGGATAGATCACTTGGTTTCGGGTCTACACCCAGCGACTAGACGCCCTATTCGGACTCGATTTCTCTACGGCTTCCCTATTCGGTTAACCTTGCCACTGAATGTAAGTCGCTGACCCATTATACAAAAGGTACGCAGTCACCCTTGCGGGCTCCTACTTTTTGTAAGCATGCGGTTTCAGGATCTATTTCACTCCCCTCCCGGGGTTCTTTTCGCCTTTCCCTCACGGTACTAGTTCACTATCGGTCAATGATGAGTATTTAGCCTTGGAGG
>NZ_JAVBIK010000001.1:3485000-3727180 GCF_032193805.1 Rhodoferax potami
CACGCAGCTCCGTGCCGTTTGGCTCTGCGGCACGGAGCACGCTATCAATCTGCCTGATCAGCAGGCGTTGTGCGGGTCGAGGCGGGTCCACATGAGCGAGTCCGAGATCGGCTGCCGTTCTAGCCTCAGTACCTCTGCTCTGTCACTAGCTTTTCCCTGGATATGCCAGTCGCTCAGGACCCAGCGCTGTGTTCCGTGTTCCATCTCGTGGGTAGCGGGTTTATGCGTGTGGCCGTGGATGAGGTAGCTTGCGTCGGCGGACGCGAGCGCTTCTTGCGCTACGGAGTGGTCCACATCTGCGTAGCTGGCCACTTCTTTCTTTTTTTCACTCTGCAATCTGATATCGCTCGCAATCGCCCTGCGTTCTGGTAGCGGGCGCTTGAGAAAGTTGGCTTGCCAGTCGGCAGACCTTACGGTGCGACGGAAGGCTTGGTAATCCACATCGTCCACACACCAGGCGTCTCCATGGGTCAACACAATCCGGTGAGATGCGAAAGTCAGCGTAGTCGGGTCGGGCAAGAGCTGAGCTTGTGCCGCAGCAGAAAACGTTTGGCTGAGCAAAAAATCGCGATTGCCGACGATGCAATACACCGGTATCCGCGCTGCGGTGCTGCGAATAGTCGATACACAGGCGGACTCAAAACTCTGGGCATCCGTGAGGGTGTCATCGCCCACCCAGACTTCGAACAAATCGCCGAGGATGAAGAGTGCGTCTGCCTTGGTGTCTCGCATATAGCGGGCCCAAACTGCGTGTGTTTGGAGCTCGCTGGAGTGCAGGTGGAGATCCGAGATGAAATCCACCCGCCGCCAGTGGGGCTGTGCAATCAGTTCCACCGGCATTTTTCCATTTACAGCGCCACGGCTTTTTCGATGATCACATCCTCTTTCGGCACGTCATCATGGAAGCCTTTTTTGCCGGTCTTGACGGCCTTGATTTTGTCAACCACTTCAGAGCCGGCGATCACTTTGCCGAACACAGCGTAGCCCCAGCCTTGCATGCTGGGTGCGGTGTGGTTCAGGAAGCCGTTATCCGCGACGTTAATAAAGAACTGTGCAGTCGCAGAGTGCGGGTCGCCAGTGCGTGCCATAGCCAGGGTGTACGTCGAATTCTTCAAGCCATTGTTGGCTTCATTTTCGATAGGAGCGTCGGTTGGCTTCTGGGCCATTCCCGGCTCCATGCCGCCCCCCTGGATCATGAAGCCCGGAATCACGCGGTGGAAAATTGTGTTGTTGTAGTGGCCTTTGTTCACATACGCCAGAAAGTTGGCGCTGGACTTGGGGGCTTTCTCTTGGTCCAGCTCGATGGTGATAACGCCGTAGCCGGTGATGTGGAGTTCGACTTGAGGATTGCTCATGATTTAAGGGGCCAAAGTGGCCGAGTTGATAACGACAGGGGTTTGTGGCACATCTTGATACATGCCTGCATTGGTGGTCGGAACACCACGAATTTTGTCAATCACATCCATGCCCTGGACGACTTTGCCGAAAACAGCATAGCCATGGCCATCAGGGCGAGGTGCATTCAGGTTTTGATTGTCCACCACATTGATAAAGAACTGCGCGGTCGCGCTTTGCGGGTTGGCAGTGCGTGCCATCGCGATAGTGCCCCGGTCATTCTTCAAACCGTTGTTGGCTTCCAAGGGAATCGGCTCCCGGGTCGTTTTTTGCTGCATATTGGGCGTGAAGCCGCCGCCCTGCACCATGAAATTGGGGATGACGCGGTGAAAGATAGTGCCGTTGTAATGCTTGTCTTTCACATACCGCAGAAAGTTTTCGACGGTCTTGGGTGACTTGTCTGGATAAACCTCCACCGTGAAATTGCCTTGGGTCGTTTGAAACACGACTTTAGGGGCAACATCTTGAGCCACCGCTGCTTGTTGCAAGAGCAGGGCGGTGCAAACGGTCAGGGCTTTGAATCCTCGTTGAATCCATACGTGCATCACAGTACTCCTTCGTAAAAAATTTTCCATTGACCATTCTGGTAGCTCCAGTACTGCCGCTTTGTCCAGCCAATACGGGAGCCTTCGGCCACCTCGCCGAAGGTGGTCACCATGGTTTCGTTGCTATCAATCCAGTGGAGGTAAGAGACATCCTTCAGCTGGATCGTTCTTCCCCTGATTTTTTCCATCTCTCCGCGCAACAAAGGAGTCCATTGCTGGAGCGTTTTCCCGTTGCTGTTGAAGTCCGGGGTGTAGAAACTCAGCACCTGCTGCACATTACCGCCAGTTTTTGCATTGCGCCAGGCGAGAAGGGCACTTTCAAATCCCTTCGCGGCGTTTTTCGCGTTCACTGCCGGCACCCATTGCAGTTGCGGCGCGATGACGACCGGTGTTGCCCGGATCGCGACTGTTTTGATGATGCGCTCCAAGTCCGGATTGGCAAGGACGATACAGCCATCCGTTGCCAGAGGTGCACGGGCGAACTGAGTGGGCGGGGTTCCATGCAGCCAGATGCCACTGCCGGTTTTCCCGCGTTTCGTATCCAAAACATTCGGATAGTTGATGGGGAGGGCACCGGACCCGTAAAAGTCTTTAAGTGTCTTGGGGTCCAAATTGCTGGTGATGTAGTAGACGCCCAAAGGCGTTCTCTGGTCACCCTCTACGGCTTTGGAGATTCCCGCTTTTCCGACGGAAATGTAATAGTCCGCAATCAGCGTTAAGCCGTTTCCTGAGTTCTCAAACAAATACAAGCGTGACCGGGAGGCGTCGACTGCAATCGCGTGGCGGGTGGTCGGGGCGAGTTGCAGAAACTGCGCAGGAACCATGCCTGTCGGTGGCCGCTCTTTCAGCGCCTTCACCCGCTTGCTGGATTCCTCACGCAGTTCCTTGAGCGCTTCGCTCGCGCTTTTGGCCATCGCAGGCGGAACGTCGCCCAGTGTGGTCACCTGCCGTACCCGTGAGGCCAGCAGGTCGCCGTAGACCAGTTGTGCAAGCTGGAAGGTGGGGAAGTCAGCCGCAAGGCGTTCTGCTTTAAGAAGGGCAGACCGATTTTCACCCCGCCCAATGAGGCCGTAGACCTCAATCAGCCGGGCTTCTGCAGCACCAGTGTCGTCCTTGGCAGGATTTTTCGAAGCTGGGCTAACTGCCGGTTTTTGAGCCGGAATAGTCTTAACAGGATTTGCCGATGCATCGCCTGGATACAAACCCAGTCCTGCGGCAAACAACGGGAGGGTCCACAGAAAGGCACGGATATGGAGCACATTGGATTTCAATGTGCGCAAAAGGCTATCGAACACGTTCCGACAGTGCTCCGACGCCTCAGTTGCCAACAGATTCGCGAACAATCAGCCAGCGATCACCAGTTTTGGTGAGCTCCAGAACTTTCCGGCTGGACACTGCCAGCTCGTTGGCTTTGTAATCTTGGCGAAATTTCGCGGTCGCCTTCGAGCCGTTAACAGTGATGTTGAGGTTGCTGACTGTCACGGAGATCTTTGACTTTCCGGTAATGCGTTGGCGACGCTCTTCTTCCCAGGCAGACCGCTTCACACCACCTGGTGTATCGAAGTCCCGTCCGTAGGCTGACAAGTAGCCTTTCATATCGCGGGCAGCCCACGCTTTCGCCCAATTCCGTACCGCAGTTTCGACGTCTTTGCGTACATCGGCACCTGACGCTGGTTCGGCTTTAGGTTGGGTAGCAGGGGCGGCTGCCGCTGTTGCCGTCTGCGCCGGTGTTGCGTTCGCTGCCGGCATGGCGGGGGTTGCGGGCTTGCTGGCTACAGGCTCTGGGGCCGGCTTTGCCGGCGCTGCCACGGTTGGAGGCGCCGCGGGTGCCGGGGTAGACAGTGTTGACGCCGGACGCTGGCCTTTGGATGTGGCCGGATTAAACAGCTCGCGGATTAGAGCGAGCTTTGGTGGCACCGCTGCGTTGTTCGCATCGAGTTGCAATGCCTTTCCGTAGGCTTGGCTAGCCAACTTGGCATACACATCCCCCAAGTTCTCGTGGGCCGTGGTGTAGCTGGGGTTGGTGCGGATCGCCATCTCAAGGGCTGTACGCGCTTTGTCAAATTGACTTTGACCGGCGTACAGGACCGCCAGGTTGTTATAGGGCTCCGGGAGCTCAGGATAGTCTTCAGTTAACCGTGTGAAGGTTGCGATCGCTTCGGTGTTTTTGCCGGAATCACGTTGGATCACGCCCTTCAGGAAGCGCATTTGTGGGTCACGGGGTTTGGCTGCAAGATACTGATCCGCCTTGGCCATGGCCTCCGGGAGCTTTCCATTGCGCACCAGTTGCGCAACATCTGCGTAGTCGTCGGCATGGGCTACTCCAAACGACAAGGTAGCGGCCAGTGCAACCCAGCGGATTGCGGAAAAAAGCGGGGATGGGGCTTGCTTCATAGTGCCTTTGAAAACTTGCTCGGTGAGTCACCCTCGGCGCAGGGCTTTATACTGGGGGCATTATAGCCGAGGGGTTAGCGTGCAGCCCCGAGGACATCCCCCCCGATTTGATTGTTTGCGAGCCCTCTTTGCGTCCTTTTGTGATGTAGCGGGCTCGTTGTTTTTGTGTTCAGGTTTTTGATACCCATGAGTTTGCGCATTTTCAACACGCTTACGCGTTCGTTGCAACCCTTCACTCCTCTTGAGCCCGGTCACGTGCGCATGTATGTCTGTGGCATGACGATTTATGACCTGTGTCACATCGGCCACGCACGAATGATGATGGCTTTTGATGTGGTTCAGCGGTGGCTGAAGGCCAGCGATTTGAAGGTGACCTATGTGCGGAACATCACTGATATCGATGACAAGATCATCAGGCGTGCTCTGGAGCGCGGCATCACGATCCGCCAGTTGACCGATGAAATGATCGAGGCCATGCATGCCGACATCGGCGCGCTGCGCATTGAGGCGCCTACGGTGGAGCCTCGCGCCACTGAATATGTGCCGCAAATGCTGTCGCTGATTGGTGAGCTGGAGGCCAAGGGCTTGGCTTACCGATCGGGCAATGGCGATATGAATTACTCCGTCCGCAAGTTTGAAGGCTACGGGAAGTTGTCCGGCAAGTCTCTGGATGAGCTGCGCGCCGGCGAGCGAGTAGCAGTTCAAGACGGAAAGGAAGACCCCTTGGACTTTGTGCTCTGGAAGTCTGCTAAACCCGAGGAGCCACCTGAGGCGAAGTGGGATAGTACTTTTGGTTCAGGCCGACCCGGTTGGCATATTGAATGCTCGGCCATGAGCTGCGCCACGTTGGGAAAGACCTTTGATATTCACGGTGGCGGCGCGGACTTGCAGTTCCCCCACCACGAAAATGAAATTGCCCAAAGTGAAGGCGCCCACGGCCAGCCGCTGGCGCAGTTTTGGATGCATAACGGCTTTGTGCGCGTGGACAACGAAAAGATGAGCAAGTCGCTCGGAAACTTCTTCACCATCCGCGACGTACTGAAGCAGTACGACGCTGAAACCGTTCGCTTTTTCATCGTGCGGGCCCACTACCGCAGTGCCCTGAACTACAGCGACGCGCATTTGGATGATGCCCGCCAGGCACTCAAACGCCTGTATACCGCACTGACGGTCGCGGCGCCGTTGGACCTGGCCATTGATTGGGCCAACCCCTTCGCGGCCCGTTTCAAGGCTGCGATGGACGAGGATTTTGGGACCCCTGAAGCCATTGCTGTGCTTTTTGATCTGGCGGGCGAGGTCAACCGTACACGCTCGGTGGAGAGTGCTTCGCTCCTCAAGGCCTTGGGCGGCTGCATCGGCCTGCTGCAAGCGGACGCGAAGGCGTACTTGCAATCCGGAGCAGGGCTGGACGAAGCGACCATTGCGCAGCGTATTGCTGAGCGCGCCGCGGCGAAAGCCGCCAAGGACTTTGCGTTGGCAGACACGATCCGCAAAGAACTGCTCGCCCGGGGCATTCTGCTGAAGGACTCCGCCGCAGGGACGACCTGGGAGGCGGCAGAGTAATGGCGGTTGGAATTCCTGCGACTGCCGAAGCAGTCATTACCCCTTATTTTTGGGAAGAGGCCTGCAAACATCTGATGAAAAAGGATCGGGTGATGAAGCGCCTGATCCCGCAATTCGGGGATGCGTGCCTCCAAACCCGGGGCGACGCCTTTGTGACCTTGGCGCGCAGCATCATCGGTCAGCAGATTTCGGTGAAAGCCGCCCAAACGGTGTGGGACCGGTTTAGCCTGTTGCCCAAGAAGCTGACGCCCGCCAATGTCTTGAAGCTCAAGGTGGATGACATGCGCGCAGCTGGCCTCAGTGCCCGCAAGGTCGAATATCTGGTGGACCTGGCTTTGAACTTTGACAATGGTGCCTTGCACGTCAAAGATTGGGACAGCATGGACGATGAAGAAATCATCGCAGAGCTGGTATCCATACGCGGTATAGGCCGCTGGACGGCAGAGATGTTCATGATTTTCCACCTCATGCGTCCCAATGTGCTGCCATTGGATGATGCCGGTTTGATCACCGGCATCAGCCAGAACTATTTTTCGGGTGATGTGGTGAGCCGCAGTGATGCACGCGAAGTCGCGGCAGCCTGGGCGCCATATTGCAGTGTTGCAACTTGGTATATTTGGCGGTCTCTCGACCCCTTACCGGTCGCGTACTAACGGGTGGAGCGCTTGGGCGCTCGTACCGCAAGAAGGAGAAAAACGTTGGCAAAAAAGACTTTCCTCGATTTCGAGCAGCCCATTGCGGAGCTCGAAGGCAAGATTGAAGAGTTGCGCTACGTGCAAAACGAGTCCGCGGTCGATATTTCTGCGGAAATCGACCAGCTGAGCAAAAAAAGCCAGCAGCTGACCAAAGACATTTACAGTGACCTGACTCCTTGGCAGATCACCAAAATCGCTCGCCATGCAGAGCGCCCCTACACCTTGGACTACGTGGGCGAAATCTTCACCCATTTCGTGGAGCTCCATGGTGACCGCCATTTCGCGGACGATCTGAGTATCGTGGGTGGCTTGGCCCGGTTCAATGGCACGCCTTGCATGGTGGTCGGCCAGCAAAAAGGGCGTGACACTAAAGAGCGCGGCTTGCGTAACTTCGGGATGAGCAAGCCCGAGGGTTACCGCAAAGCTTTGCGCCTCATGAAGCTGGCGGAAAAATTCAAACTCCCGGTCTTCACCTTCGTCGACACACCCGGTGCCTATCCGGGGATTGATGCCGAAGAGCGTGGACAGTCCGAGGCGATTGGCCGCAACATTTTTGAAATGGCGCAGCTCGAAGTTCCGATCATCACGACCATCATCGGCGAGGGCGGTTCAGGCGGTGCGCTGGCGATTTCGGTGGCCGACCAGGTCATCATGCTGCAGTACTCTGTGTACTCGGTGATCAGCCCTGAAGGATGCGCCTCGATCCTCTGGAAAACCTCTGAAAAGGCGCAAGAGGCCGCTGACGCATTGGGCATCACAGCCCACCGCCTCAAGGCATTGGGCTTGGTGGACAAAATTGTGAACGAACCGGTGGGCGGTGCTCACCGCGATACCAAGCAGGCAGCCGCTTTCTTGAAGCGGGCGCTGGCCGATGCGTACCGCCAAATCAGTGACTTGAAGGTCAAAGAGCTGCTGGATCGCCGTTACGAGCGTCTCCAGAGCTACGGCCGTTTCACCGACACCAAAGCCACTGGGAAGTAAATGCCTGGCCGTGTTGCATGACACAGTCTCTTGAACACGCAATGCGGGCCTTCGGGCCCGCATTGCCTTTGGGGGTAGCCTACAGTGGCGGCGCAGATTCCACCGCGCTGCTGTTGGCGTGTGTAGCGCAGTGGCCGGGACAGGTTGTCGCAATTCATGTGAATCATGGTCTGCAGTCTGCGGCGCAACAGTTTGAACAGCATTGCCAAGAAACCTGTGCGCGCCTTGCTGTGCCTTTGCACATTGCGAAGGTGGCCGCCCACCCGGCACCGGGTCAAAGTCCTGAAGATGCTGCCCGCATCGCGCGGTATAAGGCTTTTGAGTCTCTAGCCGTCACCAATATTGCGGGAGGTGCTATTCAATCGATAGCACTGGCTCAACATGCGGACGACCAGGTCGAGACCATGCTGCTGGCGCTGAGCCGCGGGGCGGGCATGGCAGGCCTCAGTGGAATGCCGGCACACTGGCAGCGCGGCGGTTTGCATTTCCACAGGCCGCTGCTTCAGGTTGCCGGCAAGACATTGCGTGAGTGGTTGGCGCAGCAAGGCGAATCATTCGTAGACGACCCTACCAACGCGGATGTCCGTTACACCCGCAACCACATTCGTGCCCAAGTGATGCCGGCACTGGAGACTGTGTTTCCGCAGTTTCGCGATACCTTCAGCCGCAGTGCGCGACATGCTGCGCATGCGAACACGCTTTTGGAGGAGTTGGCATCTGAAGACTGGACCAAAGTTGCGCACGCCGAGATGCAATTGCCGCTGATCCGGCCTTTGCAAGCCATATCTATTGCGCGCCAAGCCAATGTCATTCGCCATTGGCTTAAAACGCTGTATGGCGAGATACCGCAAGCGGCACAGCTATCTGAGCTGCTGCGTCAGATCAAGGCCTGCACCACCCGAGGCCATCGCATTCATTTGAAGGTCGGCTCTGGCCATGTACAGCGGCGGGGAAGTACGTTGGTCTGGTTGAAAGAGCTTAAATAGGTGCTTGTGCGCCGATGAAATGTGGCTCTCACGCAAGCTTTTGTGATGAAGGTACGCGAGTTTGGAAAAAAGCGCCCAGACTCATGCGATAATTCTGGCTGCTAGGAAACGTGACCGAGTGGCCGAAGGTGCTCCCCTGCTAAGGGAGTATGGGGTGTAGAGCCTCATCGAGGGTTCGAATCCCTCCGTTTCCGCCAAAAATGAAAAAAGCCCATGTCAATCATGGGCTTTTTTTTGTCCGAAATTCCGGATGGCAGGAGGTATTCACCATGCGCATTATTTTTCTGGACTTCGATGGCGTACTCCACAAAGCGACAGAGATCGTCGATTGGCCGACCTCCGGGCTCAGCCTGAGTGAGTTTTCCGAACGCTTGCAGCTTTTCTATTGGGCACCGTATCTGGCCGGGCTCTTGGAAGCGCACCCTGAGGTGCAAATCATCATCCATTCCACCTGGCGCAAGCAGTGCTCTGTGGAGCAAATGCAGGTCTTGTTGGGCCCACTGGGCCCTCGTGTATTGGGAATGACCCACCGTGGGTTGTTACGGGTGGAGTCGATAGCTGACGCCATCAAACGCCACGATATCGAGGACTACCTTATCCTAGACGATGATGCAGGCGCGTTTCCCGAGGGTACGACCGGTTTGGTTCTGTGTGACCCACTCACCGGTGTTTCAGATCCTCACACTTTGGCGCGCATCGAAGCCTGGTTGAAACGCGCATAGCGCTTCTTTGGTAGCGATGCCTGCACTCTGCTGGCGTTTTGTCGGCTACTTTTAAAAGGTGATGCCTGCGGGGTTAGACGGGGAGGGCGCTGTTGGTCGGGGCAGCTCTGCAGGCTCAATGGGCGGCTTGGCCGCTTCTGGCGCTTTCGCAGGTGCTGCTTTCTGGATGCTCACCAGAGGCGTAGCTGCCGGATAGCGATAGGTTTTTGGCAGAATGGAGTCTTTCGGATAGCCTGCCGCATCCAGATACTGCACCCATTCCGCGTCTGAATAGCCTTTGAGTTTTTGCCCACCGATGGTGGCAAACGGCAACGTGGATTCGCCAGAGAGCCGTTGCAACGCCTCGTTGTCTTCCGCGTTGGAGACGGTTTTTTCGTTGAAGGGAACACCGCGGGACTTCAACAAGGTGCGGCCGGAGTCACAAGGAGCGCATTGTGCAGAGGTATACAACGTGACAGGAAATTTGGCCACGATCTGGCGCAGCTCATAAGGCAGGCCTGCGGTGGCACCCGCTCCCCCTGCATTGGCCGCTTGTACGTTTGCGCCGCCTGCTGCCTGTGCTGCGCTAGGGGGCTTGTCGGAGAAAGTCACCTTGCCATCCGGCCCCACAATTTTGTATACCCCTTGTGCCTGAGCCAGTCCGGTTAAAGACGCGGCGATCAATCCGATGGCGATGGTAGTTCGAGTCTGCATGATCGTAGAGGGCATCAATAGGTGTAAAAAACTAAAAAGGCAGCAGGGGAGCGGTGTTTACTGTACGGACATTCCTTGGTGCCGCAACAGCGCATCGATGGACGGCTCCCGACCCCGGAATGCTTTGAAGGACTCCATGGCCGGGCGACTTCCACCGGCCTCCAGGATCGCGGTGCGGTAGCGTTCGCCGGTTTTGGGGTCGGCTGTTCCATCCGCCGCGGCGGTTTCCTCGAAAGCCGCATAGGCATCTGCGCTGAGCACTTCCGCCCACTTGTAACTGTAATAGCCCGCAGCGTATCCGCCCGCGAAAATGTGACTGAATGTGTGCGCCGAGCGGCTCCAGCTCGGAGATTGGAGCACGGCGACTTCGGTGCGCACCTGCTGCAGCAAGGGCATGATGTCGTCGCCGGGCGTGTGCTGCGAGTGCAGCAGCATGTCGAACAATGCGAACTCAATCTGGCGCAGTGTCTGCATGCCACTTTGGTAGTTCTTGGCGGCCAACATCTTGTCAAACAATGCGCGGGGCAATGGTTCACCAGTGTCGACGTGGGCAGTCATGTGCTGGAGCACATTCCATTCCCAGCAGAAGTTTTCCATGAACTGGCTAGGTAGTTCCACGGCATCCCACTCGACACCGCTGATGCCCGACACATCGCGCTCGTTCACCTGGGTGAGCATGTGGTGCAGTCCATGACCGAACTCGTGGAACAGGGTGGTCACGTCGTCATGTGACAGCAAAGCCGGTTTTTTGACGCCATTCACTTCAACACCATCGGCAAAGTTACAAACCAGGTGGGCCACCGGGGTTTGCAGGGTGCCGGTGTCTGGGCGCAGCCAACGGGTGCGCACGTCGTCCATCCAGGCGCCACCGCGCTTGCCGCTTCGGGCGGTCGGGTCCAGGTAAAACTGGCCGATCAGGCTGCGGCCTTGCGGGCCGACGCGCTCCATGCGGTAGAACTGGACGCCGGGATTCCAGACCGGTGCGGTGTCGGGGCTGATTTCCACATCGAACAGCGTTTCGATGATTTTGAACAAGCCGGCCAGCACTTTGGGGGCGGTGAAGTACTGTTTGACCTCCTGCTCGCTGAAGGCGTAACGGGCTTCTTTGAGTTTTTCCGAGATGTAGGGCCAATCCCAGGGCTGCGGGTCGTTGAGCTGCAACTCATCTTTCGCAAACGCGCGCAGGTCAGCCACATCCTTTTCGGCGAACGGACGAGCCTTGCGGGCCAAGTCGCGCAGGAACTGAATCACGGTATCTGGGGAGTCCGCCATTTTGGGCACTACCGACAGCGTGGCAAAGTCGGGGTAGCCCAGCAACTGGGCCTCTTCTTTGCGCAGGGCCAAGATGCCGTTGATCACGTCCGTGTTGTCGAACTTGCGAAACTCCTCGGCCGCTTCCTGGGACGCACGGGTTGCATAGGCTCGGTACAGCATGCCCCGCAGTGCGCTGCTGGTCGCAAACTGCATGACCGGCAGGTAGCACGGCATTTTGAGGGTGAGTTTGTAGCCTTCCTTGCCTTCGGCTTCTGCGGCACTGCGGGCAGCTTGCACCACATCGGCCGGTACACCATCGAGTTCTGCCAGGCTGGCGTAGTAGCTGAAGGCGTCGGTGGCATCGAGTGTGTTCTCGCTGAACTTCTGTCCCAGTTCTGCCTGCTTTTCCTGGATTTCGGCAAAACGTTCGCGCGCTGCGCCTTGCAGGTCCGCGCCACCCAGCACAAAGTTGCGCACCGCGTTTTTGTGGGCCTGCAGTTGCTCCGGGTTCAAGGTGGCTTTGTCAATGGCCTTGTACTTGGCAAACAGGCGCTCGTCTGCACCTAGGCGCGTCCAGAACTCGGTCACTTTGGGCAGCGCCTCGTTGTAAGCAGCTCGCAGCTCAGGGCTATCAGCGACGCTGTTGAGGTGGCTCACGGCGCCCCAAGACAAACCCAAACGCTCGGTAGCGACATCGAGTACCGATGCGATAGCTTTCCATTCGGCAGGAAAGTCGTCTGCTGTCACCTGCTGCAACGCTGCATCGGCCTGTGCCAGCAGCGCATCCACCGCAGGGCCGACTTCCGCCGGGGCGATTCGGTCAAAAAGGGGCAGGGGCGCGTTTTGGAGCAGTGAATTCATGGTGCCAGAGTGTGTGAGGTGAATACAGGTCAGATACGGGCGAGGGCGGATTAAACAAGCCCCCGTGCAGCCGCATCCCGCTCGGCCGACTCCATGGTGTTGACCAGCAGCATAGTGATGGTCATCGGGCCGACGCCGCCGGGCACCGGGGTGATGTGGCTGGCGACGGTGCTCACGCCGGCAAAGTCGACGTCGCCGCAGAGTTTGCCTTCGTCGTTGCGGTTCATGCCCACATCGATCACTACTGCGTCGGGCTTGACCATATCGGCCGTCAAAACATTACGCTTGCCGACGGCAGCCACCACCACGTCGGCCTGCAGGGTCATGGCTTTAAGGTCGGGTGTCGCGCTGTGGCAGATGGTGACGGTGGCATTTTTTTGCAGCAACATCATGGCCATGGGCTTGCCCACGATATTAGAGCGGCCGATGACTACTGCATGCTTGCCGCGCAGGTCGTAGCCGATGCTCTCGAGCATCTTCATGCAGCCATAGGGCGTGCAAGGCCAGAAACCGGGCTGACCGACCATCAAGGCACCAGCGCTGGCGATGTGGAAACCATCCACATCTTTGGCGGGGGCAATGGATTCGATCACCTTGTTCGCATCAATATGGGCGGGGAGTGGCAGCTGCACCAGAATGCCGTGGATGGCAGGGTCATTGTTCAAGGCTTCGATCCGCGCCAGCAATGCGTCCTCGGTCATGGTGGCTTCGTATTTTTCGAGCACCGAGTGCAAGCCTGCGTCTGAGCAGGCTTTGACTTTGTTGCGCACATAGACCTGGGAGGCCGGGTTGTCACCAACCAGTACTACGGCTAGACCGGGCGTGAGCCCTTTGGCTTTGAGCGCTTCGGTGCGGCGCGCGACATCCGCGCGGAGTTGGGCGGCGAGGGCGTTGCCATCGATGATTTGGGCGGTGTGGGAGGTGGTCATTCCGGATCTTGAAGTAAAAACGCCCGCAGCGGAGGCAGAGCGGGCGCGAGTAGCTATAAAAGTGATAGCGTCAAGTTTTGGGGGCGTTTTGGCCGAGTGCGATTTTCAGCAGATCGGCCACGGTGTTGGCGCTGAGCTTTTCCATGATGTTGGCGCGGTGCGCCTCCACCGTCTTGATGCTGATGCCCAGGTCGTCGGCGATTTGCTTGTTCAGGCGACCCGCAACAATGCGCTCCAGCACTTGGCTTTCACGCAAGGTGAGTTTGGCGAGCAGTGCGTCGCGGTTCACAGCCAGCTGGTAGTCGGCAAAGGTGTCTTTGGCGTGTTCCAGCATGCGCTCAACCAAGCCCACCAGCTGCTCTTCATTGAAAGGCTTCTGGATGAAGTCCATCGCGCCTTTTTTCATGCTATCGACCGCCATGGGCACGTCGCCGTGGCCGGTGATGAACACGATAGGCAGAGGCGATTTGGTCTCAATCAAGCGGGTTTGCAGCTCCAGCCCGGTCATGCCGCCCATCCGGATGTCAACAATCAGGCAGGCGACTTCGCGCGCGTCGTAGCGGCTCAAGAAAGATTCTGCGGAGTCGAAGCAACGTACCCGGTACCCCTTGCCCTCCAGCAACCATTGCAGCGAATCGCGCACTGCTTCGTCATCATCGACTACGTAAACCGTTCCTTTTTTAGGGATCAAGCTCATTCAGTTATCCGAGGTTGGGTTGGGAGGGCGGCTCCGAGAAAGTCAGCGTGCCGTTGTCGTTCAAGGGCACCCAGAAAGAGAATCTGCAGCCCACAACGTCGGGCCCATTGTAGATGTTCTCCGCCGTCATTCGGCCCAGGTGCGACTCCACGATCGAGCGGCACAAAGACAGCCCGATCCCCATGCCATCGGCCTTGGTGGAGTAGAAGGCTTCATACAGCCGTGCCATGACTTCCGGCGCCAAGCCCTTGCCGGTGTCTTGGACCGAAAACTCGACCACGGGCTTGCCTTCAATGCGCTTGGGCCCGACCCGCAGCTCCACGATGCGGTCGGATGTTTGGCGCAGGGCCGAGTCAATCGACTCTGCTGCGTTTCGCAGCAGGTTGACCAGCACTTGCTCAATCAAAATCGGGTCCACCATCACCATGGGAATGCGGGCTGCGACATAGGGGTTGAGCCGGACATTGAAGCGACGCAACTCAATTTCAGCCAGCTCCACCGCCTCTGCCACCATGGTGGTGACCTCGGACAGGGTGCGGTTGGGCTCGCTGCGCTTCACAAAGCTGCGGATGCGCTGAATGATTTGCCCTGCACGTTGGGCTTGTTTGGCCGTCTTTTCAAGGGCGACCAACAGGTCCGGCTCCGAGATCTGTTTGTCTTTGATGCGGGAGACCATCCCGTTGCAATAGTTGTTGATCGCGGTGAGTGGTTGGTTGAGCTCGTGGGCCACACTGGAGGCCATCTCGCCCATGGTGATCAGGCGGCTTGCGGTTTGCGCCCGTTCAGTCTGGATGGCTGCTTGCTCTTCGGCCAAGCGACGCGTTGTGATGTCGGTGGCAATCACCATTTGGGCAAGGCGGCCATCGACCCAGCTCAGGTAGCGGGTACGCACCTCCAGCCATTTCCCAAGTGCGGTGATAAAAATCTCGGCGCTTTCGGAGTCGCTGTCTTGCAGGGTGGTGGTGGGCAGGCCCGCAAAAGAGTCCACACTGTCGTCGGAGTCGTGATTGGTCGGGCTGCTGGGCATGCCTGCTTCCGCCACCAATTGCAAATGCCCGCCGGCCTGCACGCCAAACCACTGGCGGTACAGCTTGTTGGCAAACAGCAGCTCATCACTGCCCAAGGGGGCGACCGAGATGGACGCGTCCAAGGCTTCCAGCACCGTGGTGAACCGCTGGTGCGAGGCGGTAAGTTGCTCGCGCACCCGGTTTGGCTCGGTGATGTCGGTCATCGATGTCACCCAGCCGGTCTGGGTGCCAATGGCATCAATCAGCGGGGAGACATAAAGCCGTGCATCAAACAAGCTGCCGTCTTTGCGCTTGACGCGCACTTGGATGCCGCCCGGGGTGGCGTTTCCGGTCAGCTCTTCCTCCAAGCGGGCTGCCACGTGTTCACGCTCGCTATCCGGCCAGTAGGGGAACGGCGCGGTGCGGCCGACCAGATCGGACTCTGTCCAGCCGGTCATCTGGCAGAAGGCAGCATTCACATAGGTGATGCGCCCTTGCAAGTCCATGGCTCGCATGCCGGTCAGCATCGAGTTCTCCATGGCGCGGCGGAAGTTGGTTTCCGACATCAAGGCTTGCTGGGCCTGCAAGCGGCGGCGGGTGTGGCGCCAGTTGGCGATCAACATCCAAGCCGTCAAGATACTCAGTGCACTCACCAGCCAAAAAAGTCCGCTGCCGATGACGCCCAGCGAAGCGCGATAGGCCTGCGCCCGGATCACCAGGCCGGACCCCACGGGCGAAACCGGCATGGAGTACTCGTTGCTCGGGGCAGCCCAAGGCAAGAACCGGCTCACCAGCTTGCGGGTGGGGATGCTGGTTCCAGCCAAAAGGCGACCGCTGGAGTCTTGGAGGGAGATCGCGTAGCGGGCAGACACCTCAGACGGAACGCCATAACGGTACAAGCCATCGACCGAGTACTCGGTAATCAATACGCCCGAAAAGCGATTTTTGGCATTCAGCGGGATCAGCAGCTGTAGCAGAGGCCCTTCGTCTTTATTTTGAGGCGGCTGCACGTACAGCAGCTGGTTCAGCTGGCGGGCGAGCGTGTAGCCGGCATCGCGGTCTTCCTTTACCAAGACATCGCCCGGCATTTGGTAAGGGCCTGACGAGTTGGCGCCCATGCCCAAGCTGGCACGGGTGCGCTTTCGGTCGTCCACCCAGGCGAGTGCTTGCACTTCCGGGTACTGGTCGACCAGGTTGGATGCGCGGGATTTGAATTCCGAAACATCCAGCTCTCCGGTACTGATTTCTTGCGCGATTCGGCTGATTTGCTCTTGCCGCTCCAGGAGCCGCAGGCGCAAGCGCTGCTGGGTGTATTCGACATCGCGTTGAACGGCTTCTTGCTCGCGGTCCATCTCTTCGAGCCGCAGGTACCCCAAGGCGGCAACGATGGCCGCAAAAAACAACATCACAGCGGCCAGAGGGGCCAGCATGGCGACCCGGTCTTGGCGGTGGGGTGTTAGCCGGTGCCACCAGCGTTTGGCGCCATCCACCGTCGGGATGCTGAGCGGCTTGGGTAAGGAAATCACTTTGGAAAAAGGCATTTCCCAAGTGTAGGGGAGGGGGCTGGCGTGACACGTAAGCAAGTGCTGCAAAGCAGCATAAATATTTCAACAGGTGAAACGCATGGGCATGATTTGAAATTGTGGCGTAAATATGCGAAACTAGATCACTCGCACTAAATTACGCCAAGCATTAGGAGGCATCGATGGCAGCAGTTCCCCAGAATCCTTTGGGCGTGTCCGATATGGACAGCCAGGAAACCCGCGAATGGATGGATGCGCTCAGCGCTGTCATCGAGGCCGAAGGCCCCGAGCGCGCGCACTTCCTGCTGGAGCAACTGCTCGAGCACGCACGCCAGAAGAGCATCGACATGCCTTTCTCGGCCACCACCGGTTATGTGAACACCATCGAGCCCCAGGACGAAGAGCGCTCCCCCGGCAACCTAGAAATCGAAGAGCGCCTGCGCGCCTACATGCGCTGGAACGCCATGGCCATGGTCGTTAAGGCCAACCGCCACAACCCCGCAGATGGTGGGGATTTGGGTGGCCACATCGGCTCTTTTGCATCGCTGGCCAGCCTGTTTGGCGCCGGCTTTAACCACTTCTGGCACGCTGAAAGCGAAAACCACGGCGGCGACTGCCTCTACATCCAGGGCCACGTGTCCCCCGGTGTGTATGCCCGTGCGTACCTAGAAGGTCGCCTGACCGAAGAGCAGTTGCTCAACTTCCGCCAGGAAGTGGATGGCAAGGGTCTGTCGAGCTACCCGCACCCCAAGTTGATGCCCGAGTTCTGGCAGTTCCCCACGGTGTCCATGGGCTTGGGCCCATTGATGGCGATCTACCAAGCCCGTTTCCTGAAATACCTGCACGCCCGTGGCATTGCAAATACCGAAAACCGCAAGGTGTGGGTGTTCTGTGGCGACGGCGAGATGGACGAAGTAGAGTCTTTGGGCGCGATCGGCCTGGCGGCCCGCGAAGGCTTGGATAACTTGGTGTTCGTGATCAACTGCAACTTGCAACGCTTGGACGGCCCAGTGCGCGGCAACGGCAAGATCATTCAGGAGCTGGAAGGCGAATTCCGCGGTGCAGGCTGGAACGTCATCAAGCTCTTGTGGGGCTCCGGCTGGGACCCACTGCTGGCACGCGACAAAGACGGTGCCCTCAAGAAAATCATGATGGAAACGCTGGACGGCGACTACCAGGCCATGAAGGCCAACGACGGTGCCTATGTTCGCAAGCATTTCTTCGGCAAAGACCCCCGCACCCTAGAAATGGTGTCCAAGATGTCGGACGAAGAAATCTTCGATCTGCGTCGTGGCGGCCACGATTCCAAGAAGGTGTACGCCGCTTTCCACAAGGCCGTGAACCACAAGGGCGAGCCGACGGTCTTGCTGATCAAGACCGTCAAGGGCTTCGGCATGGGCAAGGCCGGTGAAGGCAAGAACACCGTGCACCAGACAAAGAAGCTGACCGACGAAGACATCAAAGCCTTCCGCGACCGCTTCAACATTCCTGTGCCGGACAGCGAATTGCCCAAGGTGCCGTTCTACAAGCCCGCAGACGACACCCCGGAAATGAAGTACCTGCACGAGCGCCGCAAGGCCTTGGGTGGCTACCTGCCGCACCGCCGCACCAAAGCGGACGAGAGCTTCACCGTGCCTTCACTCGAGGTGTTCAAGGCCGTCATGGAGCCGACCGCTGAAGGCCGTGAGATCTCGACGACCCAGGCGTATGTGCGTTTCTTGACCCAGTTGTTGCGCGACCAGGCCTTGGGCCCACGCGTGGTGCCGATTCTGGTGGACGAGGCCCGTACCTTCGGTATGGAAGGCTTGTTCCGCCAAGTGGGTATCTACAACCCCGCAGGCCAGCAGTACACCCCGGTCGACAAAGACCAGGTCATGTACTACAAGGAAGACAAAGCCGGCCAGATCCTGCAGGAAGGCATCAACGAAGCCGGCGGCATGAGCAGCTGGATTGCAGCGGCGACTTCCTACTCCACCAGCAACCGCATCATGGTGCCGTTCTACGTGTACTACTCGATGTTCGGCTTCCAGCGCATCGGCGACCTGGCCTGGGCGGCTGGCGACATGCAAGCCCGCGGCTTCCTGTTGGGTGGCACTTCCGGACGCACTACGCTGAACGGTGAAGGCCTGCAGCACGAAGACGGCCACAGCCACATCATGGCTGGCACCATCCCCAACTGCATTTCTTACGACCCGACCTTCGCCCACGAAGTCGGCGTGATCCTGCACCACGGTTTGAAGCGCATGGTCGAGAAGCAAGACAACGTCTTCTACTACCTGACCCTGTTGAACGAAAACTACCCCATGCCCGGCCTGCAGCCCGGCACGGAAGAGCAAATCATCAAGGGCATGTACCAGTGCAAGGCCGGCCCTGCGCTCACTGCCAAGGCACCTCGCGTGCAGTTGCTGGGCTCCGGCACCATCTTGCGCGAAAGCATTGCAGCGCAAGAGCTGCTGGAAAAAGACTGGGGCATCGGCGCCGACGTATGGAGCTGCCCAAGCTTTAACGAACTGACCCGCGACGGCCAGGACGCTGACCGCTGGAACCTGTTGCACCCGCTGGAAACACCACGCGTGCCTTTCGTGGCCGAGCAACTCAACAAGTCCACCGGCCCCGTGATCGCGTCTACCGACTACATGAAGGCCTATGCCGAGCAGATCCGTCCGTTCGTGCCCAAGGGCCGTACGTACAAAGTGCTGGGCACCGATGGCTTCGGTCGCTCCGACTTCCGCAGCAAGCTGCGTGAGCACTTCGAGGTAAACCGCCACTACATCGTGGTTGCCGCCCTGAAGGCCCTGAGCGAAGACGGTACCGTGCCGGTGGCCAAGGTGGCAGAAGCCATCGCCAAGTACGGCATCAACACCGACAAGGTCAACCCCCTGTACGCCTAAGAACTCCGGAGACAACAACATGGCATTGGTAGAAGTAAAAGTCCCGGATATCGGTGACTTCGACGAAGTCGCAGTCATCGAACTGCTGGTCAAAGTGGGTGACACCGTCAAGGTCGAGCAGAGCCTGATCACCGTGGAGTCTGACAAGGCCTCCATGGAGATTCCTTCCAGCACCGCGGGTGTGGTCAAGGAAATCAAGATTGCGCTGGGCGACAAGGTCAAGCAAGGCTCCGTGGTCGTCATGGTGGAAGCCGCTGGTGCTGTTGCCGCACCCGCTGCAGAGCCAAAAGCGGCTCCAGCGCTCGCAGCATCTGCGCCAGCAGCTCCTGTTTCTGTAGCGGCCACTCCGGCTGTGGCACCTGCAGCCTCCGGCCCTGTGAATGTGTTTGTGCCCGACATCGGCGACTTCAAGGACGTCGCCGTCATCGAGCTGCTGGTCAAGGTCGGCGACACCGTCAAGGTGGAGCAGAGCCTGATCACGGTGGAGTCTGACAAGGCCTCCATGGAGATTCCTTCCAGCACCGCCGGTGTGGTCAAGGAAATCAAGGTCAAGCTGGGTGACACCGTGAACATCGGTGACTTGGTGGTCATCTTGGAAGGCGTAGCTGCTGCTGCACCAGCGGCCGCCCCCGCAGCGGTTGCCGCCGCACCTGCTGCTCCCGCAGCGGAGCCAGCACCCGCTCCGGTAGCCGCTGCTGTTGCAGCGCCTGCTGCTGTGGCTGTGCCCGCGCATGCGCCCGGTAGCACCACGCTCGGTTTGCCCCATGCATCCCCCTCCGTGCGCAAGTTTGCCCGCGAACTGGGTGTGCCTTTGAACGAAGTCAAGGGTTCCGGTCTCAAGGGCCGTATCACCGAGGCAGACGTGCAAGGCTTCACCCGTTCCGTGATGAGCGGTGCGGTGCAAACGCTGGCCATTGCAGCGCAAGCCAAGGCTTCCGGCAGCAACGACGGCGCCGGCTTGGGCCTGATCCCTTGGCCGAAGGTGGACTTTGCCAAGTTCGGCCCGATCGAGCGCAAGGAAATGTCCCGCATCAAGAAGATCAGCGGTGCCAACCTGTTGCGCAACGCGGTCATGATTCCGGCCGTCACCAACCACGACGACGCCGACATCACCGACCTCGAAGCCTTCCGCGTCTCTACCAACAAAGAGAATGAGAAGTCGGGCATCAAGGTGACCATGCTGGCCTTCCTGATCAAGGCCTGCGTGGCCGCGCTCAAGAAGTTCCCTGAGTTCAACAGCTCGCTGGACGGCGATGCTCTGATCTACAAGCAGTACTACCACATCGGTTTTGCGGCCGACACGCCTAATGGTTTGGTAGTGCCCGTGATCAAGGACGCCGACAAGAAAGGCATTTTCCAAATCAGCCAGGAAATGGGTGAGCTGGCCAAGAAGGCCCGCGACGGCAAGCTCGGCCCTGCCGACATGAGCGGCGCGACCTTCACTATCTCTTCATTGGGTGGTATCGGTGGCCGTTACTTCACGCCCATCATTAACGCGCCTGAAGTCGCCATTTTGGGCGTCTGCAAGAGCCAGATGGAACCCGTGTGGGACGGCAAGGCCTTCCAGCCACGCCTGATGCTGCCCTTGTCGCTGACCTGGGACCACCGTGTGATCGACGGCGCCGCTGCGGCGCGCTTCAACGTGTACCTGGGCCAGATTCTGGGTGACTTCCGCCGCGTGCTGCTTTAAGACAGGAACCTGAATATGGCAATCGTAGAAATCAAGGTTCCGGACATCGGTGACTTCGACGAAGTCGCGGTCATCGAGTTGCTGGTCAAAGTGGGCGACACCATCAAGCCCGAGCAAAGCCTGATCACCGTGGAGTCCGACAAGGCCTCCATGGAGATCCCGGCCAGCCACGGTGGTGTGGTGACCGAACTCAAAGTCAAAATCGGCGACAAGGTCAAGCAGGGTTCTGTGGTCGTGATGCTGGAAGCCGCTGGTGCAGTTTCTGAAGCTAAACCGGCTGCAGCCCCCGCCGCGTCTGCGCCAGCAGCTCCTGTTTCTGTAGCGGCGGCTCCGGCCCCAGTGGCCAGCAGCTTCGGTGGCAGTGCAGACTTGGAGTGCGACGTGGTCGTCATCGGTGGCGGCCCCGGCGGTTACTCCGCGGCCTTCCGCGCGGCAGACTTGGGCCTCAAGGTCATCGTGGTCGAGCGTTACGCCACCCTGGGCGGCGTGTGCCTGAACGTGGGTTGCATTCCTTCCAAGGCGCTGCTGCATGTAGCAGCTGTCATGGACGAAGTCAGCCACATGGCCGACCTGGGCGTGGACTTCGGTGCGCCCGTGGTGAACATCGACAAGCTGCGTGGCCACAAAGAAAAGGTCATCGGCAAGCTGACCGGTGGCTTGGCTGCCATGGCCAAAATGCGCAAGGTCACGACCGTGCGCGGTTACGCCAATTTCGTAGGTGCCAACCACCTCGAAGTGGAAGAAACCAGCGGCACAGCGCAAGAGAAGACCGGCAGCAAGAAAGTTATCGCTTTCAAACGCGCCATCATTGCGGCCGGTTCGCAAGCCGTGCGTTTGCCTTTCATGCCCAACGACCCGCGCGTCGTGGACTCCACCGGCGCTTTGGAGCTCAAAGAAGTCCCCAAGCGCATGTTGATTTTGGGTGGCGGCATCATCGGCCTGGAAATGGGCACCGTTTACAGTACGCTGGGCGCTCGCCTGGACGTGGTGGAAATGATGGACGGCCTGATGCAAGGGGCCGACCGCGACCTGGTCAAGATCTGGCAGAAGATGAACGCCAAGCGTTTCGACAACATCATGCTCAAAACCAAGACCGTGTCGGCGCGCGCCTTGCCTGAAGGCATTGAAGTCACGTTCGCACCAGCGGAAGAGGGCGGCACCGCCCCCGCACCGCAGGTGTACGACCTGGTGCTGCAAGCCGTGGGTCGCACACCCAATGGCAAGAAAATCAGCGCCGAGAAGGCCGGTGTGGCGGTGACCGACCGTGGCTTCATCAACGTCGACATCCAGATGCGCACCAACGTGCCGCACATCTTCGCCATCGGCGACATCGTGGGCCAGCCCATGCTGGCGCACAAGGCGGTGCATGAAGCGCACGTGGCAGCCGAAGTGATTGCCGGTGAACTGCAAGGCAACAAGGAACTGGCCGCTGCGGCGTTCAACGCGCGCGTCATTCCTAGCGTGGCCTATACCGACCCCGAAGTGGCATGGGTGGGCTTGACGGAAGACCAGGCCAAGGCCCAAGGCATCAAAGTCAAGAAGGGCCTGTTCCCCTGGACCGCATCAGGCCGCGCGATTGCCAACGGTCGCGACGAAGGCGTTACCAAACTGCTGTTTGATGACTCCCCGGAAGCGCACGGCCACGGCAAGATCCTGGGCGGCGGCATGGTCGGCACCCATGCGGGCGACATGATCGGCGAGATCGCACTAGCGATTGAGATGGGTGCTGATGCAGTAGATATCGGCAAGACCATCCATCCGCACCCCACGCTGGGCGAAAGCATCGGCATGGCAGCGGAGATTGCGCACGGTAGCTGCACGGATGTGCCGCCAGCTCGCAAATAAATCTTTGCCATTGCTACTGATTCAGTAGCTAGCTGCGCAGATTCCGTAAGGGCTGCGCGGCTTTTTTATTTGTGGGTGAGAGGTTTTTGAGGCTCTTTGAGGTTTCTGCGACTTTCTAGCCTAAACGGTTAGCTGGTGGTGCTCGGACCCTGGCATCAGGCAGTTGTGTGTGTAAAACCGGTTGTTTCAGACTCTGGGAGCAGGGGATGTCACCGCAGGTGCGCTGTTGAATGAAAAAAGGCCGCCTTATTGGCGGCCTTTTTTTAAGGGGAAGCGTCAGAATTTTTGTGGAGCTGAGGCTGCATCAAAAACAGCCTTAGCCTGAGCATGGCAGAAAGGGGGCTCGTAGGTGCCGTGGTAGTTGCCGTAATAGGTTGCAGGTGAGGCCGCTAACACTTTGCCGTAGGTCGCTTTGATGAGTGGGTCTACGTCTACCGAACTTACGTTGCTCAGGTTGCGCGTATCAAAGTCTGCTTTCATCACCGATTGGTGCACCGCAGGTGGAACTGTGGGATCCCCAGAACCACCACAGAGCAAGAGCTTGGACTTGGGGCTCCAGCCCAAAAGATCATTCTTCTTGCCAGCCAGATAGAGTGGACTGTTGTCGTTGGTTTGGGTATCCGAGATGAAAGCTGCTTGGAACAATGCGTCTCGGGCCTGGTCAGGTGTTTCGCCCAAAGCGCCCGGGAGTTTGCCGCTGGTGACCAAGGTCGTGTAGTTCAACGTAGCGCTTGGCAACAAGTTTTCAATACCACTGGCATAGGCCGGTTTGAAGGTCGAATTTACGTCGGTGTAAATGTCCTTGTAAACCTTTTGCCAGGCAGTTACCAAGTAAGTGACAAAAAACTGGTACCCCGCGATCGCGTTCGGCAGCTTGAACGAGCCCGACAAGTTGTACGGTCCAGCCAGGTGAGCGCCTGCGATGACCGTTATCTCCTTGGCATTGTCGCGCTCTATGGCTCGGTGCGCCGCCATAGAGGCGTGCCCGCCTTGTGAGTAGCCCGTTAACATGACCTTGCCGGAGAGATTGGCATTCACCTTGGTGGCCGCATTTCGAGCGGCGCGGATGGAGTCAATGATCACGCTGGCCTCGGAGTCAGCGTGGAGATATGGGTGGTAAGAGTAGTCGGAGTCCGCAAAGCCGAGATAGTCAGTTGCAACCACGGCATAGCCGTTGGCGGCGTACATGGCGGTGAGCAAAAAGGTCTCGTCGTCGCCCGGATTGGCTAAAGTTCTCAATTTTTGTACGTCCGTACCCTTTGCGTATGCGATCAAGCCGGCCGCGGAGGTGCAAGTCCCGGCTGGCGCCAGCATGACAGCTGAGGAGCTAGTCGCTTCTCCCTCCACTCCGATAGTTTTGTATTTCAGTTTGATAACTTTGACGTCGCATTTGGCTGACCCAGTCAAAGCCTGCAGGCCATTTCCAGCCGTCACAGTGTTGATGGAGCTCGCTGAAAGTGTGGTGAGCGTGATGGGTTCACCTATCAATTTGCCACGGTCAAGGGTTGCCTCCAGTGTTCCCCCCGTCGCCGCGCCGACGCGCAAATCATCGTAGGACTTACCAGCCGCATCGAGTGAGACTTTCAATTTGTCCAAGATGACGTCATCAGCGTCGCCCACCTTGAAAATGCCTGTGAGGATGTCACCTGAGGGCGAGCTCCCCGCCAGCGCGGTAGCCTGTGTTTTGGCATAGGCCTTGGCTGCAGCCAATCCGGTTTGAATTTTGCTACCGGTTGCGGCGCTGAAAGAGCCCATCGCATCCCCCGGGCGTCCACCCAATGCTCTGGCAACGACGATGTCGGTAAGTGGCGTCACGTTAACCCGACCAGAGGCACTCGCAAAGCTGTGGAGCGTGGTGGAGCCTTGTGTGACCTGAATAAGGCAAGGTGCAGTCCGATCGCCTAATTTCAGCTCGAACATTCCATTCGCATCGGTCGTTCCAGTGATCGCGTTTCCCGTGGTGCACTTTGCGGTGATTGGCGCATTGGCCATCGCGGCACCTGTGGCAGCTAAACCGGAGATTGATGCACCATCGCCGTTGCTACCTCCCCCACATGCTACGAGCATGCTGAGGAATGCAGAGCTCACTGCGATACGCTTGAAATTTGACATAGTCCCGGCTCCAAGTTTATGAAATAGAACGACCGTTCTTTTTTAAATCTTAGTCATAGCCATGCGTCATGGGCATACGGATAAACCCGCCGTGTGTCGCATGAGTTACCGCCAGGCGCATATCCTCGCTACCACTGTTGTGAAAGCGTGAGCCTAATGAGAAGCTGGCTTGCACCTTGCCTAAGTTTTTATAGCAGCCTGTGTATATTGCGCCTGAGCAGCGAAGCCATTCGATCTTTTAAACGGGTCCTTGAACCCGGTCTGAAATCTCCCAGCCCTCCATGTCATTTTTTACCCGCCCTCGAAATGTGTTTCTGCTTGCAGGCCTGTGTTGCCTGCTGTGGGGGAGTGCCTATCCGGCCATCAAGCAGGGCTATGCTTTGTTGGAGATCAGTCGCAGCGACTTGGCTGCGCAGATTCTGTTTGCGGGCTACCGGTTTGTAGGGGCTGGCGCTTTGCTCCTGATGTTCGCCAAGCTCACTGGTAAGGACTTGCGATTGCAACGTGCGCAGGTGGGTGAAATGGCTGCACTGGGGGTGTTCCAAACCACGCTGCAGTACATCTTTTTCTACATCGGCGTCGCCAACACCACGGGGGTGAAGGCATCCATTCTCAACACCTCCGGCGTGTTTTTCAGTGTGCTGCTGGCGCATTTTCTGTACCACAACGACACCCTAACATGGCGCAAGATGTCAGGTTGCGTGCTGGGCCTCGCTGGGGTGCTGGCAGTGAACGCGGGCGGGCTGCTGGGCGATGCCCATCCGGCAGACACAGGTTTCTCGTGGCTGGGAGAAGGCTTTGTGGTGCTGGCTGCGCTGGTGTTGTCGTCCGCATCCCTCTACGGAAAGCGGCTTTCACAGCGGATGGACTCGGTGGTCATGACAGGCTACCAACTCGGTATCGGCGGGGTAGTGTTGGTCGCCATAGGGTGGGGCGCTGGCGGCCAAATTGGTGGCTTTACGTGGCCGGCTGGCTTGCTGCTGGCCTACATGGCGCTTTTGTCAGCGGTGGCCTTTGCACTCTGGGGCGTGCTACTCAAACACAACCGCGTGAGTACGGTGGCTTTGTATAGCTTCCTGGTGCCGGTGTTTGGGGCAGGCCTGTCCGCACTCTTTTTGGGCGAGTCACTTCTGGAGTGGAAGTACCTCGCCGCTTTGGTGCTGGTGAGCCTGGGCATCTACCGCGTTACCCAAGAGGCTTGAACACCGCCATTGAAATCACTCGAGGGTGGCGCCAGACACCTTGACCACGCGCTCCCACACCGGTGCGTCTTTCTTGAACTGAGCGTTGAATTGTTCGGGGCTACTACCCACGGGGATAAAGCCCATCTGCAAGATGCGGTCACGCACATCGGGCAGCGCCAGGATGGCTTGCACCTCTGTGCCTAGGCGGGCCACCACCTCGGGCGGCGTTTTGGCAGGCGCGCTCATGCCCAACCAACCGGTGACCTGAAACACCTCGTCCTTGATGCCTTGCTCGGCCATGGTGCTGACTTTGGGCAGTGCGTCCATGCGCTGGCCACCGGTAACGGCCAGCGCTTTGAGCTTGCCTGAGTCGATATAGGGGCGGGCAGACTGCAAGCTGGCAAAAGCCATCTGGAACTGGCCGCCCACCAAATCTTGCAGCATGGGGGCCTCGCCCTTGTAGGGCACATGGTTCATCTCTGCCTTGAGCTTGTCAGAGAGCCAAGCGCCTGCAAGGTGAGAGTAAGAGCCCATACCCCACGACCCGTAGGCCACCTTGTTTTTGTTTTTCTCAATGTAGGCCAACAACTCGGGTGCGTTAGACACCTGCAGCTGCGGGTTCACCAGCAACACGACCGGGGCTAGGGCGATCTGCGTGATCAGGGCTTGGTCTTTTTGCGGGTTGTAGGGCAGTTTTTCGTACAGGTACTGGTTGATGAGCATGGTGGTGCCCAGTGACAGCAGCAGGGTGTGGCCGTCTGCAGGGGATTTGAGTGCCGCATCAGTGCCGGTAACGCCGCCGGCACCGCCACGGTTGTCTACCAGTACCGATTGGCCCAAGCGGGCTGAAAGTTTTTCACCGATTGCACGGGCCGTGATGTCGGTGGCACCACCGGCTGCGTAGGGCACGATCAGTTTGATGGGTTTGCTGGGCCAGCTTTGGGCCATGGCGGTACCTGCGTGCCCGAGAGTAGCCAGTGCTGTTGCAGCCGCCAGGGCGGTGACCAGTGTGCGGCGTGGGATGGGTGTTGTCATGTCTATGTCTCCTCGTTGTGGTTTGGGTGAAAGGGTTTTATTCGGGTAGCGTCAGTACGCCCCGGGCACGCAGCGCCTCCAGTTGGGCGTCGGTCATGTGTAGCAGTTGTGTCAGCACCTCACGGGTGCCTTCGCCCAGCGTGGGCGGCGCATTCCGGATCGGCAGGCGTTGCCCGTCCAGCCGGTAGGGCGGCGAAAATACGTGGGTGGTACCCGCCACAGGGTGCGGCATGTTCTGCACCAGCCCACCACGTTGGGTGCGCTCGCTGGTGAGCGCTTCGTGCAAGCCCGCCACCTTGCCGCAGGGGATGCCCTGGGCCATCAAGCGCTCCAACAGCACGTCGCGCGGGAACTGGCAGATCAGCTCGGTGAGAAGGGGTGCCAAGGCCACCCGGTTGCGGGCACGCTCCACGTTGGTGGCAAAGCGGGGGTCATCCACGATGTCAGGCCGCATCACCACCTGGCGGCAGAACTTGTCGAACTGGCTGTTGTTGCCCACGGCAATGATTAAAGGGCCGTCGGCCGCCTCAAACATGCCGTACGGCATGATGGACGGGTGGGCATTGCCATAACGGGCGGGGTCTTTGCCCAAGATCAGCGCGTCCAGACCGTAATAGCCGGTGACCATCACGCCGCAGTCGTAAAGCGCCATCTCGATCAGTTGGCCTTTGTGCGTGCGCTCACGGCGGAACAGTGCGGCCAGCACGGCCTGTGCAGCGTACATGCCGGTCATCATGTCTACCACTGCCACGCCGAACTTCAGTGGCGGCATGCCGGAGTCGCCATTTAAAGCCATCAAGCCGGCCTCGCCTTGAATAACGAGGTCGTATCCCGGGCGTTTGGCCTCAGGGCCGCTGGTGTCGTAGCCCGCGATGGCGCAGTAGATCAGGTCGGGCTTGAAGGCCTTGAGCTGCTCAAAGCCCAGGCCCAGTTTCTCGGCGCCACCGGTCTTGAAATTGTGGATGACCACATCGAACTGCGGCAGCATCTCCCGGACGATGCTGATAGCCTCGGGGCTTTGCAGGTCCAGGGTGATAGACCGCTTGTTGCGGTTCATGCCGTTGTAGTACGTGGTCTCGGTTTTGCCGATGCGAATACCCCAGTCCCGGGTGTCGTCGCCGCGACCGGGGTGCTCCACCTTGATAACTTCGGCGCCAAAGTCGGCTAACACCTGGCCGCACAGTGGCCCGGCAAATACGCGTGAGAGGTCCAGCACCCGCACGCCGCTTAAGGGCAGGTCGGGTTGGTCAGTGCCGGGGTTTGGTAAGGTGGGTTCCATGTCGGTTCAGGTACTCAGTAGGTTCAAGCCGCGGGGCTGCGCAGTTTGACGAAATCGGCGGTGCGCTTGTCAAGAGCGGCACTGATGCCCCGGTAGAACTCCGGGGTCAGCGCGTTGCGGGCTGCCGGGTTGTGGTTTGACAGAATGAGCACCGCCCCTTCACGGCGGGTCAATAGGGCGTGGGTCATAGTCGTCACGGCTCAAGCGCAGGCCGCTGCCTGCCCCAGTGCGATAAAGCGGGCCAGGTGATGGTCTTCGTCGCCAAACTGGTGGTCGATCATTACCAGGCGTTTTGCATAGTGCGCCAGTGGCAGCTCCCAAGTCATGCCGATACCGCCATGCATCTGGATGCTTTCTTCTGCCACCAGCGTGCCGATACGGCCTACGCTGTATTTTGCGGCAGACAAGGCTCTTTCCCGGGCCGTGCGATCGGTGTCCTCCACCGCAGCGGCGGCGTTGATTACCGCCGAGCGAGCTTGCTCCACTTCCAGCAGCAAGTCAGCCATGCGGTGCTGCAGCGCTTGGAAGCTACCGATCGGCACCCCAAATTGTTTGCGGGTGCGCAGGTATTCCAGTGTCTGGTCCTTGGCCATGTCCATGGCCCCCAGGCTTTCAGCTGCCAGCGCCAACAGGGCGTAGCCGCTGATGCGCTCCAGCACAGTCAGGCCTTGACCCGGTGCGCCGAGCAGGGCGCTGGCATCTACCGCTACGTTTGTAAATGTCAACTCGGCGGTGCGGCCGCCGTCGATGCGGCCGTTCCCGCGCCGGCTCACACCCGGAGCATCGCCCCGAACAAGGAACAGGCTGATACCGTCGGCGTCCAGCGGCTGGCCCGTGGTGCGGGCGGACACCAACAGCAGGTCGGCCGCATCGCCCATGGGTACCACCGCCTTGCGGCCATTCAGCACCCAGCCGCCGGCTGAAGGGTCGGACGCCGCTGTTGCGCTCAGGGTGACATGGCTTAGTTCGTAATGGCTGCCGGGCTCCTCGTGCGCCAGTGCCGCAACGCTCGTGCCCGCCATGATGGATTCCAGAGCGGCCCGCTGTGCATCGGTGCCCGCCGCGATCAGGGCTTGCCCGACCACCAGCGCGCCCAGCAAGGGCTCTACCGCCAGGTTACGGCCCAGGCATTCAAACACCACGCTCACGTCAAAACCGGTGCCGCCAAAGCCACCCGCATCTTCCGGAAACAGCGCGCCGATGGTGCCCAACTCCGCCAGACCGGCATAGACCTCTCGGGAAAAGCCAAGCGCGCTGCCAGCGCTCTGGTGGCGGAGCCCGATGCCATTTTTTTCAGACAAAAAGCGATTCAGTGAATCCGCCAGCATGCGGCGGTCTTCGGTGTGTTGGAAGTTCATGGGTGAGTCCCTCTCGCCAAGGCTCAAAGGCCCAAAATCATCTTGGAGATGATGTTTTTCTGGATTTCGTTGGAGCCACCGAAGATCGACAGCTTGCGGTAGTTGAAGTAGTGGGCCGCTGCGGTGGTCGCCTCGGGCTCGCCCAGCGGGGGCTCGGCATAGCCGGCGTATTGGGCTTCTTCTTCAAATGGAAGGGCATAGGGCCCCATAGCACGGCGGATGAGCGACAGGATTTCTTGCCGGATCTCGGTGCCGCGGATCTTGAGCATGGAGCTTTCAGCCCCAGGAACACCACCGCTGGCGGCAGCGGCAATGACCCGCAGGTTGGTGGTTTTCATGTTCTCGAGATCGATGTCTACACGGGCCATACGGGCTGCGAACAGCGGGTCTTGGTCGAGGGGTTTACCGTTTTTCAAGACCCGCGCGGCAATCACCTTGAGCTTGGCCAGCGCCGCAATACAAAAGCCCACGCCCGCGATACCGGTGCGCTCATAGGTGAGCAGGTATTTGGCGTAAGTCCACCCCTTGTTTTCTTCACCGACCAAGTTTTCGGCGGGCACTTTCACGTTGGTGAAAAACACCTCATTCACCTCGCAGTCGCCATCCAGCGTGCGGATAGGGCGCAAATCCACACCCGGTGAATTCATATCCATCAGCAAGAAGCTGATGCCCGATTGGGCTTTGGCCTCGCGGTCGGTGCGCACCAGACAAAAAATCATGTTGGCGTGCTGGCCCTGAGTGGTCCAGGTCTTCTGGCCGTTGACGATGTAGTGATCGCCGCTTGCATCAGTGACCCTGACCGCAGTGGTTTTGACCGATGCCAGGTCTGAGCCCGCGCCGGGCTCGGAGTAGCCCTGACACCACCAGTCTTCGCCGCTCAGGATGCGCGGCAGCCAGTGCGCCTTTTGCTTCGCATTGCCATATTTGATGAGCACCGGGCCCAGCATATTCACGCCAAACGGCACGATGCGCGGGCCACCCGCCAGCGCACATTCAGTGTCGAAAATAAACCTCTGCACGGTGCTCCACCCGGGGCCGCCATGGGCCTCGGGCCAATGGTTGGCCAGCCAGCCGCGGGTGTTGAGGATGGCGTGCCATTCTTCCTGGTCGGCTTTGCTCAGGCGTTGGCCGGCTTTCACCTGGTTGGCAATGCGGGAGGGCAATTGGTCTTTCAGGAAGGCCCGCACATCCTCGCGGAAGGCTTGCTCTTGGGGGGTGAATTGGAGATCCATATCGACGCTTCGGCAAGCCTGCTCAGAAAATTTCAAACAGTCCGGCGGCACCCATGCCACCGGCAATGCACATGGTTACCACGCCCCATTTGACGCGCTGGCCCTCTGCGTTGCGGCGGCGGCCTTCCAGCAAGATGTGACCCGCCAGCCGCGCACCTGTCATGCCAAAGGGGTGACCGATGGCAATCGCGCCGCCGTTCACGTTCAGGCGGTCGGCCGGAATATCCAGCGTTTGCTGGCAGTAAATGGCTTGTGAGGCAAATGCCTCGTTCAGCTCCCACAGGTCGATGTCGTCCACCGTCAGGCCGTGGCGCTTGAGCAGTTTGGGCACGGCATAAACGGGGCCGATACCCATTTCATCCGGCTCGCAACCGGCTATGGCCATGCCACGGAAGGCTCCTAGCGCTTGCAGCCCCAGGCGCTCGGCTTCTCCAGCCTCCATCAGCACGCAGGCGCTGGCACCGTCGGACAGTTGCGAGGCATTTCCGGCGGTAATGAACTGGTCTGCCCCTTTCACAGGCGCCAGTTTGGCCAAGGATTCATAGGTGGTGCCCACGCGGTTGCAGGTGTCCCGGTCGACCGTGGCCTCGCGTTGGCTTACCGTGCCGGTGTCTTTGTCCGTCACTGCCATGGTGGTGGTGATGGAGACAATTTCTTCGGCATACCGCCCGGCGGCTTGCGCCTGGGCCACCTTGCGCTGGCTCTCGACCGAGAAACGGTCTTGCTCTTCGCGGCTGATGTGGTAGCGGCGGGCCACCACATCGGCGGTGTCGATCATTTCCATGTACAGCGCGGGTTTGTGCTCCAGGATCCACGGGTCCAGGCCGCTTTGGCCATCCTGGCGCGAGCGGATGCCTGAAATACTTTCCACACCACCGGCAATCATGGCCGGTGCTCCGTCCACCACGATGCGTCCGGCTGCGATGGCAATGGCTTGCAAGCCCGATGCGCAGAAGCGGTTCACCGTGGTGCCGCCGATGGACAAGGGCAGTTGCGAGCGGATGATGGCTTGGCGTGCCACATTGCGCCCGGTGATGCCCTCGGGGTAGCCACAGCCCAGTATGGCGTCCTCGATCAGCGCGGGGTCAATTCCTGCGCGGTCGACTGCAGCATGGACCGCAAAGCTGGCTAGCGTAGGGCCTGGCGTGATGTTGAGCTCGCCACGGTGCGATTTGGTCAGTGGTGTGCGAGCGGTCGAGACGATAACGGCCTGGCGCATAAAAAGGGTCTCCTTAGGTGCGGTACGGTGCGATGTGGGGTTTGCCACTTACCGTCGCAGCAAGCGGTCGGCGAAGGGCAGAGTTGAGTGGGTCGGTTGCAATCAGGAGGGCAGCTGGTTCAGACTCGCGAAATCCTGGCCCTCTGCCACCAGTTTTTCCAGCAAGGGTGCGGGCTGCCAGAACAGCGGGTCTTCTTGGGCGAAGGCCCGTATATCGGCCAGGATGTTGGCAAGCCCAACGGTGTCGGCGTATTTCATGGGGCCACCCCGGAAGCGCGGGAAACCGTAGCCGTAGAGAAACGTCACATCAATGTCCAGCGGCCGCAGCGCGATCCCATCGGCCAACGCCTTGGCTCCCTCGTTGACCATGGCGGCCATGTAGCGGCGCATGATTTCCTCGGGGGTGAAGCTGCGTGGAGTGATGCCTTTTTTGGCCCGTTCGGCGTCCACCATAGCGAGCACCTCCGGATCAGGCTGGCCGGTGCGGGCGCCTTGCGGGTAAAGGTAAAACCCGCGGCCGGTTTTCTGGCCGAACCAGCCGCGCTCGCAGATGCGGTCAGCGATTTCGACATAACGGGCTCTCGGGTCGCGTGTGGCTGCACGGCGTTTGCGGGTGGCCCAGCCGATGTCTCCACCGGCCAGATCGGTCACTTGGCAGGGACCCATGGGGTAGCCGAAAGCCCGCACTGCGGCATCGATCTCGTAGGGGCTGGCACCGTCTTCCATCATGTAATCAGCTGCCTGCTTGTAGCTCGCCAGGATGCGGTTGCCAATGAAGCCGTCGCAGACCCCTGCGCGGACCGGCACTTTTTTCATGCGTTTGGCCAGCTCAAAGGCGGTTACCACTACATCGGGGCTGACGCGTGAGGGCACCACAATTTCCAGCAGCTTCATGATGTTTGCCGGGCTGAAAAAGTGCAGACCAATCACGTCTTGCGGGCGGCGGGTGGCTGCAGCAATCGCGTCGATATCGAGGTACGAGGTATTGGTTGCCAGCACCGCGCCGGGCTTGCACACCGCGTCCAGTTGGTGGAACACGGCTTTTTTGACTTCCAGGTCTTCGAACACTGCTTCGATCACCAGGTCGGCGGCTGCCAGGTCGGCAAAGTTAGTACTGGGCCTGAAGCGGGCGAGGGTGGCCGCCTTGTGCGCCTCAGTGATACGGCCTTTGGTAATCAGACCGTCGTAGACCTTGGTCACATTGACAATGCCGCGGGCAAGCGAGTCCGCATCGCGCTCCACCATGGTCACCGGTAGTCCGGCATCCAGCGCCGCCACGGCAATGCCTGCGCCCATGGTGCCCCCGCCGATGACAGCCAGGCTCGCCACCGTGCGTGGCGCGGCGCCACGGGCTTCGGGTACTTTGCTCACCTCGCGCTCGGCGAAAAATGCGTGGATCAGACCTGCACGTTGCGGACTGTCGATGCAGCCCATGAACAAACGGCGCTCTAGGCTCAGCCCTTCGTCAAACGGCAGCTCTACTGATGCGCGTACCGCTTCAAGGATCTTGAGTGGTGAGTACAGTCCGGGCGACTTCTTGGCCGTGTCTTGGGCCAGAACACTCAGCTCTGACAGGGCAATCTCAGGGTTGGTTATGGCGATGTCGCGCACACGCCGTACCGGCGTACCTTGGGCCAGCAGTTCGTTGGCATAGGCCAAGCCGGCATCCAGGGCGGTGAGGCTGCTATCTGTGACGTGGTCCACCAAACCGGCTTCAAGTGCGGCGTGCGCGCCCACTGGTTTGCCGCTGAGAATGAACTCCGCGGCAGCCTTCACGCCCATGAGGCGGGGGGCGCGTTGTGTGCCACCGGCGCCGGGCATCAGGCCTAGGTCGACCTCTGGCGAGCCCACTTTGGCCCCGGGCAGGGCTAAGCGGTAGTGCGCACCCAGGGCTACCTCCAGTCCACCACCCAATGCGGCGCCTTGCAGGGCAACCACTACCGGTTTGCTGCACGCCTCAATGCGGTTGCACACGTCGGGCAGCGACGGTGGCACGGGGGGCTTGCCAAATTCGCGGATGTCTGCGCCGGCGATAAAAGTTTTGCCCTCGCTCACGATCAATACCGCGCCCACCTCCGGCTGGGCCTCGCCCTGTTCGATGGCGGCAAACAGGCCCAGGCGCACCGCTGCGCTCAGCGCGTTGACGGGCGGGTTGTTGACGGTGATGACCCACACGCGGCCATGCCGGTGGCTGGTCACTGCGGGTGACGCGTTGTCGTGCTCCATGCGTTTGTCTCCGTTGTTGTTGTCGTGAGAGCAAAGGCTATTCTTTTGGAGCGGCTCTTTTTTTACAATCACAAAATTTATTGACAAACTGTCAAATATGATTTGACGCTTTGGCCATCGGATGACCCGTATGCTGTTTTACGCCACCACACCAAGATACCGGCAGGTCCATGAGTCTTGACCTTTCTTCCCTGACCCTGCTGGTGGAAATCATCGACGCGGGCAACCTGAGCCAGGCGGCCCGCAAGCTCAAGATGACGCGGGCCAATGTGAGCTACCACTTGAGCCAACTTGAGAAAACAGTGGGCCTGCAACTGGTGCACCGCACGACCCGCCGGGTGGAGCCCAACGAGGTGGGCTGGCGCCTCTACGAGCACGGCCGCGCCATCAGCAACGAGATCCTTGCCGCCAAAGAAACCATCAGCAACTTGGGGCAAGAGCTGCAAGGGCGCGTGGGCCTCAGCATGCCCAGCGGCTTCGGGCAGATGGTGATGTCGCACTGGCTGATCGAGTTCAAGGGGCTGTACCCCGGCATCGTGCTCGATGTGGTGTTCGAGAACCGGGTGGAAAACCTGCGCGACGAGGTGGACATTGCCATCCGCATCCTGCCCGAGCCGCCTCAACAACTGGTTGCGCGCGACATGGGCACCGTGCGCTACCTGGCGTGTGCATCTCAAAGTTATGCCCAGGCCCATGGCCTGCCGACCCAGCTGGACCAACTGCGCACGCTGCCAGTAATCACCGCCAATGTGGTGGGGCGGCAGCTCTCGTTGCGCGGCTACAAAGGCAACGAGCGGCACGATGTGCTGTTGGCCCCTACCTTGATTTCAGACCACTATCCGTTTTTGCGCCAAGGCGTTCTGGCTGGCCTGGGTATCGGGCTGGTGCCGGACTATGTGGTGCAGGATGTGATCGCCAGTGGGGAAGTGGTGACCGCGCTCGATGACTACCGCCTGAGCATTTTCGGCACCCAGATGTACCTGTTGTACCTTCCGAACCGCCGCCAGACGCGCGCAGTGCGCACCTGCATTGACTTTCTCTTGGCCAAAGCGAATGGGAGCGCTGGCTGAGCTGCTATAGCTCGCGCAGATGGGCCAGGTTTTGAATGCTCCTGATTTGGTAGCGACCTGCGCTTTATTTATAAGGGCTAAGCGGACTTTTTCTCAAAAATCTATGTAAAAGAAGCCACCATCGCTTCGCTCTGCTCCCACAAACTGCGCGCTGCGCTGCCATCAGCATCCTGAAAACGCAGGGGCATGGGTTTGGCTTTGTTGTACATCTTACCGGGTTGCCAGTCGGTGCCGGGCTGTCCTTCGGCAAGTGCAGTCAGGCGCTGCCCGCTGGACTCCGGGCTGATGGTGAAGAGGTATTTCAAGGGGGTGTGGTACAGCACCCGCATGAGGTGGCTGGTCTCGCTGGCAAAGTTGCTGCGCACTACGCCGGGGTGAAATGCCACTGCCGAAATACCGTCGGCACCATGCCGGCGCTGGAGTTCGCGGGTAAAGAGAATGTTCTCCAGCTTGCCGTTGCCATAGGCCTGCTCCGGCCGGTAGTGGCGTTCGTTGTTCAGGTCGTGGATATCAAAGCTGCCGCCAAACACATTGGCCGCAATACTGGCGGTTTGAATCACTTTGGCGTTGCCCGCTATCAGCTGCGGCATCAGCAGCTTGGTTAAAAGGAAGGGAGCGAGGTGGTTCACTTGAAAGGTCTTTTCGAACCCGTCTTGGGTGAGCTCCCTCGGGCCCATGATGCCGCCTGCGTTGTTGGCCAGCACTTCGATGCGCGGGTGATGTGCAAGCTCTAAGGCCAGCCGCTGCACATCGGCCAGGCGGGTGAAATCGGCCAGATGAAATGGCGCCCCCAGCTCGCGGGCCAGCGCTTCGGTTTTGTCGCGCGAGCGGCCCACGAGGATGACGTAGTGCCCTTTGGCCTTGAGCTGCCGTGCACTGGCGGCGCCTATGCCATCACTGGCGCCTGTGATAAGAATGGAGTTCATGCACTCACTGTGCCACAAGCGCAAGGTGGCCCATCAACGTATTCAGGCGTCCCCGGTGGCTAGCGCAAAGCCTTCATCCAGCCAGCCGGTGATGCCACCGGCCATGATCTTGACCGGTCGCCCCAAGCGCGCCAGCTTGAGCGCGCCACGGGCGGCACCATTGCAGTGGGGCCCGGCGCAGTAAGTCACAAACAGCGTGCCCTCCGGCCACTGGGCCATCTTGCTCTCTACGATCTTGCCGTGGGGCAGGTTGACGGCGCCGGGTACATGGCCGCGTGCAAACAGGGCAGGGGAGCGCACGTCCAGCAGCACAAAGTCGGCGCCTTGTGCCAGGGCATCGTGCGTATCCCAGCAGTCGGTCTCAAAGGTCAGCTCGGCGGCAAAGTGCGCCTCGGCAAGGGTGGCGCTGGCGGCGGGTATAGCGGTCACTGCGGTGGGCATGGGGTTCTCCGGTGCGTTGTAAGAGGCTCTATGGTGCAAACAGGCGCAAATTTCTACAATTGGCGTAAAAGACATATATGACAAAAATCACGCCAAACTCTGCCCGCTCAAACTCAAGTGCGTCTTGGTCAACCACCGGGCCGCTGGTAGTGGTGCCCGTGTATGACGGCCTGTGTACTTTTGAGTTTTCTATTGCGGCCGAGATCTTTGGCCTTTCCCGGCCTGAAATGGGCTCTGGCTGGTACCGCTTTGCCAGCGCGGCCATTGAGCCCGGCCCGCTGCGCGCGCACGGAAGATTGCAAGTTACGACCGATGGCGATGCCCGTTTGCTGGAGCACGCGGACCTGATCGTAATGGCCGGCTGGAAGGGCGCTCAGGTGCCTGTGCCTGATGCACTGGCTCAGCAGTTGCGGGCTGCATGGCAACGTGGCGCGCGGCTGGCGTCAATTTGCTCGGGGGCTTTTGTGCTGGCCGCTACCGGCTTGCTCGATGGCCACCGCGCAGCCACCCATTGGCGCTACGCCAAAGCGCTGCAAGCCCAACACCCTGAGGTGGAGGTGGACGCCAGCGTGCTGTATGCCGAGGGCGATCGCGTCTACACCTCTGCCGGTAGCGCCGCTGGCATTGACCTGATGCTGCACATCGTGCGCAGTGACTTTGGGGTAGAGGCTGCCAACAGCGTGGCGCGCCGTCTGGTGATGCCGCCGCACCGCAGCGGGGGACAAGCCCAGTTCATGGAGCGCCCGGTGCCGCAAGAAGGTGACTATCGCTTAGTGCAGCTGCTGGACGACGTGCGCAACGATCTGCAATCGCCGTGGACGGTGCAGCACATGGCCGATCGTGTTGCCATGAGTCCGCGCACATTTTTGCGCCGCTTCGCCGAACTCACCGGCCAGTCCCCCGGCCAGTGGGTGGTGGCTGAACGGGTAGAGCAAGCCAAGCGCCTGCTAGAGGGCAGTGCGCTGCCGGTAGAGCGCATCGCCACCGAGGTGGGTTTGGGCAGCATGCAGGCCCTGCGCCACCACTTTCAGCAGCAGCTGGGTTTATCGCCCAGGCAGTATCGGGCGATGTTTTTAGGTTAAATCGACCTCTAGCGCTGGTATTGATTGCGCGAGTAGCTATTGATTTGATAGCATTTTGAATGGCGACAGAGGGCGTCCAGTGGGTGACAGCTGGCTCTCCAGTGACTTAACCGCAGATGGAGTTTCGCGAGCTGAACACCGCTGCTAGCGCACTGCACGGCGTGCGCGGGAACTTTTGCAGGCCCCGGGATTCCGATACGCACTTTTGTTTCACCACCCAAAACGCCTATGCACCCACCTCACTCTCGCCGTTCCCTGTTGGTTCGTGGTGCCGGCATGCTGGCTGCCACCGGTGCGCCGGCGTGGCTTGCACCAACGGTTGCGCAAGCTCAGTCGGTTTTGCGGCCCACACCCCGGCAAACCGAGGGCCCGTTTTATCCGGTAGCACTGCCCGGCGACCAAGACTTTGACCTGCTGCGCAATGGTGGTGCGGTGTACTCCAAAGCCCAGCCGGTCTGGGTTGAGGGGCTGGTGATGGACACCCGCGGAATGCCAGTTGCTGGCGCGGTGGTTGAAATCTGGCAATGTGACCACGAGGGGCACTACCACCACCCGCAAGACGGTGGCAAAGCGGACCCGAAGTTCCAGGGCTTTGGCCGGGTGGCGGTGGGCAAAGATGGGCGCTACCGCTTCCGGACCATGCGGCCGGCCCCCTACAGCGGGCGCACGCCTCACATCCATGTGAAAGTCAAGCTGGACCGCAAGGAGCTGCTCACGACGCAGCTTTATGTGGCGGGCGATCCGGGTAACCCGCGCGACGGGCTCTGGCAGCGCCTGGATCTGCAAGACAGGGCGGCGCTGACCCGCGAGTTCAGTGCCTCTACAGATGGGCTGCGTGTCGACTTTCCCATCGTGGTACAGGTCTAAGCGCTAAAGCCAACTCTGCAATGGATTCTTTAACCCAGATAGCGCTTGGTTCAGCGGTGTGTGTGGCCGTCATGGGCAGGCGCACCGCGGTGTGGAAATCCGCTTTGGTTGGGGCAGTGGCCGGCACCTTGCCGGATTTGGATGCCCTCATCGACCATGGAGACGCCATTTCCAATATGGTGCTGCATCGGGCGGAAAGCCACGCCTTGTTCTTTTTGACTCTGGCGGCCCCTGTGTTTGCCTGGTTGGTGGCGCGGGGGCGCGACTTTATGCGCTGGTGGCTGGCACTTTGGCTGGTGCTGGTGACCCATCCTTTGCTAGACACCATGACGGTGTACGGCACCCAGTTGCTGCAGCCGTTTTCCAGTTACCCCTTCGGGGTGGGTAGCGTGTTCATCATCGATCCGGCTTACACATTGCCGCTGATCATTGGGGTGGCGGCGGCCTGGCGCTGTAGGGATCTGGCGCGCGGGCTTCGGTGGAACATGGTGGGCTTGGCCTTGTCGACTGCCTATCTGGGCTGGAGTGTGTTGGCGCAACAGCATGTCGAACAACGTGCGCGCGCTTCCTTGAGTGAACAGGGTGTGTCTGCCCAGCGGGTGCTGGTCACGCCGGCGCCCTTGCAAACCTTGCTCTGGCGGGTGGTCGCCTTGCCAGAAGATCCGGCTGATCCGAAGTTTCATGAAGCTTATGTATCAGTGCTGGACGGCCAGTCCCCGGTGCAATGGGAAGCGCATGCGCGGGGTAGCGATCTGCTGATCGAACACGCAGCCTCCGCACCAGTGGCGCGTTTGACGGCGTTCAGCCACGGGTTCGTGAAGGGCGCAATCGCCCCTGACGGACAGCTGCGGATTACGGACCTGCGCATGGGGCAGGAGCCGCACTATGTGTTCAGCTTTGACCTGGGACTACCAGACGCCGTCGGCCGGGCGCCCGCCACACAGGTCAGCGCCCGCCCGTAGGTCCTACGCTGCGTTGGATCGGCCAGCGGATGTGGGGTCCAGCGGCGCGGCCATAGGGCTTGGGTCGATCAGGGGCATCAGGGGGCGCGCCAACGCAGTTAACTTCTGTCTGCGGCAGCTATGATGCAGTCAACGATGGAACCAAAGATTGCCCCGCAGCTCAAGCCGGTCAGCAGGAGTGACGAAGAGGTCTACCGACCCGTGACTTGGGAGCCCTCTTTTACTTTTCTCAAAGCCGCAGTGGTCGCCATCTTTCTGAGTGGTGTATTGGTTACTGCAGCAATCTATGTCTTCATCCCCAATGACCTGAACGCAGCGCTGCGCACCAGCACTATCTTGCTAGTGGGCGCTGCAGGTTGGTTCTTCTTGTGGCAAAAGAAGTTGCAGACTACCGTTACCGCACTGGGCGTGGGCATGTGGTTTTACGTCGCTGTGATGATGTTTGTGGGCGGCGGCGTTACCGCACCTGTTCAGTATGTGTTTCCGCTGATCATTTTCATGCTGGGTTGGCTGGTCAGTACCAGGGTCGCGCTGATCGTCGCTTTCCTGACGGCAGGTGTCACCATCCTCACCGTTGTCGCCACAAAAGGCGGCTGGCTGCCGCAATCCGCCGATTCCCCCCCTTGGCTGCATGCGCTGGTACAGATTTGCGTCTTCCTGATGGCGGCCGTCTTGATGCATTTCCTGGTCTTGGCTTATCAGCGCCGGCTGCGTGAGCTGGACCTCGTTAACACCCGTATCGCTCTGCGAAGTCGTGACTTGGAGTCCGCAAAGTTGGAGTTGCACCAAGCGCAAGCGCAAGCCCAGGTCGGGAGCTGGGTGTACACGGTCGCGTCCGACACGATGCAGCTGTCCGACGAGGCCTGCCGGATTTTTGGATTACCGAATGGCGCTACCTTGAGTCGTGATTCGTTCCTCGACCTGATACCGGTCGACGAGCGTGAGGCCGTCTTTGTCCTTTGGCGGGAAGCGGCACGGACTCAGCCCATCTTTGAGGCTGAGCACCAGATCAGGGTGCATGGGGGGCTGCACTGGGTTCTCCAAAAAGCGAAATTTGAGCAGGATGAGCAAGGTGCCGTGTTCCGGGTGACCGGTACCACCCAGGACATCCACACCCGTAAATTGGTGGAGCTGAACCTGCGGCAGTCTGAGCAGAAGTTCGCGACTGCATTTCAATCCAGTCCGGTGGCGGCCTCGATTGCGACTCTAGCGGAAGGGCGATTCGTTGAGGCCAACGAGAAATACCAGCGTGACTTCGGCTGGGCCCGTGCCGAGTTGTTGGGCAAGACCGCGCTGGAGATGGGCTTCTGGCCTGAGGGCGAGATGCGGCTCCAGTGGCTGCGCGCATTGAAGGCCAGGGGCAGTGTGGTGGACTACGAGACGAGCTGGGTGCACAGGAATGGCGACATCCGCAAGGTCAGCATCTCGGGGGAGATCATTGATCACAGTGGCGTCCCGTGCATATTGGCTTTTGTGACTGACATTACGGAGCGCAAGGCGGCCGAGGCCCAGATACACAGCTTGGCTTTTTTTGACGCACTGACAGGTCTGCCGAACCGCAGACTGTTGCTGAACCGGCTGGAGCTCGCACTGGTAACGGCCCAGCGTAACCACCGTTTGGGGGCGTTGCTGTTTATTGATCTCGACAACTTCAAAACACTGAACGATACCTTTGGCCATAACAAGGGGGACCAGCTATTGCGGCAGGTTGCGGAGCGCCTGGTCGCCGCAGTCCGTGACGGCGATACGGTGTCGCGTTTGGGGGGCGATGAGTTCGTCATCTTGCTCGATGACTTGGCGGATGACGCGTTACTGGCGGGTCGGCAAGCCGAGGTCATTGCAGGAAAAATTCTGCTGGAGCTTGACCGCAGTTACGAGATTGGAGAGATCCAGTTCCACAACACGCCCAGTATCGGCGTGACTTTGTTCGGCGACCGGCTTGAAGACACTGAAGAGCCACTCAAGCGGGCGGATACGGCCATGTATCAGGCCAAGGCTGCGGGCCGAAACACGGTCCGGTTTTTTGATCCGATGATGCAAGCCGCTGTTTCCGCCCGCCTGCAGCTGGAGACGGACTTGCGTTCCGCCATGGGCGGGGCAGAGCTTTTTTTGCTGTACCAACCTCAGGTCGATGAGCCCGGCCGGATCATCGGTGCTGAGGTGTTGGTACGCTGGGAGCACCCGCAACGTGGGTTAATTTCGCCGGTTGACTTTATTCCCGTGGCAGAGAGCAGTGGGCTGATTTTGCCCTTGGGGGAGTGGATCATTCGCAGCGCGTGTGAACAGCTGAGGTTATGGGCCGATCAGCCCGACCTAGCATCACTGGAATTGGCTGTAAATGTCAGCGCCCGGCAGTTTCGGGATCCGGAGTTCGTGCCCATCGTTCTGAGGATCCTGCAAGAAACGGGCGTCAATCCCCAGCGCCTCAAGCTGGAGTTGACCGAAAGCATGCTGATTGAAGGCGTTGATTTGGTGATTTCCAAAATGAAGCTGCTCAAGGCCCATGGGCTGGGCTTTGCTCTTGACGATTTCGGCACGGGCTACTCTTCGCTGGCCTATCTCAAGCAGTTACCTTTTGACCAGATCAAGATCGACCAGAGTTTTGTGCGCGACGTGCTGGACGACCCGAACGACGCGGCCATCGCCCGCATGGTGATTGTGTTGGCGGAAACGCTGGGCCTGAAGGTGATCGCGGAGGGGGTAGAGACCCAGGCGCACTGCGCGCTCTTGATGGAGCTGGGGTGCAAGGGTTTTCAGGGCTTCTATTTCAGCCACCCGGTGAGCGCCAGTGCGATAGAGCAGGTTATGCGCCGTCCGACGCTGCCGCAAGCTTCTCAAAGTAGGCGAAAATAGAGAGCTTTTCGTAACCGGCGCTACCGGCATTCATTTCCGGCCGGTTTTTTTCATCTTTTGCCCACCCCAAGCTTGTCCATGCACGACGTAAATTCCTCGAAGATCTCTGTTGAGAAGATCGGCGGCACCTCGATGACCGCCTTTGGTGATGTGCTGCGCCACATCATGCTGCACAACCCTGCACGCATTTACGGCCGTATTTACGTGGTGTCTGCCTACTCCGGCGTGACCAACCAGCTGCTGGAGCACAAGAAAACCGGTGAGCGCGGCATTTACGCTCTGTTCGCTGAGGGCAAGGGTTACCAGGACGCACTGACCGGTTTGGCAGCCAGCCTTAAAAAGCTGAATGCCGCCTATGCCGACATTGGTTTGCCTTTAGCGGTGGCAGATGCGTTTATCGACCAGCGCATTGCCCAGGCGCGCGAGTATTTGGGCGCCATGCACCATGTGCTGGCCAGCGGCTACCTGAGCCGCAAGGATGTGCTTTTGGCTGCCCGCGAGGTGCTGGCCTCCATCGGCGAATCGCACAGCGCGTTCAACTCGGTGGAAATCCTCAAGGCCAATGGCGTGAACGCGGTCTTGATGGACCTCGCCGGTTTCGACGACAACGAAGCCTGGAGCATCGATGAGCGCATCGCTCACAGCTTCAAAGACCTGGACCTGGCCAATAACGTGATTGTGGCCACCGGTTACACCAAGGGCACCGAAGGCATCATGCGCGAGTTCGACCGCGGCTACTCTGAGGTTACCTTCAGCAAGATCGCGGTAGAGGTGCGCCCCGCCGAAGCGGTCATCCACAAAGAATTCCACCTGTCGTCTGCCGACCCCAACCTCGTGGGTCTGGAAAACGCCATTGTGGTGGGTGCCACCAACTACGACGTGGCCGACCAGTTGGCCGACGTGGGCATGGAAGCCATTCACCCCAAGGCGGCCAAGCCGATGGAACTTGCCGGTATCCCGATTCGCCTGAAAAACACGTTTGAGCCAGACCACCCCGGTACCTTGATCACCAAAGATTTCGTGGGCGAGCGCGCCCGTGTGGAAATCGTCACTGGCACTGACAAAGTCACGCTGATTGAGATCCATGACCCCAGCATGGTGGGCACGGTCGGCTTTGACGCCAGCTTGATGCAAGTGTTCTGCAAGCACGACATCAGCTACATCCTGAAAGCCACCAACGCCAACTCCATCGCCCACTTGGTGTGGGACAACCAGGTCACGCCTGAACTCGTGGCCGAGCTGGAAGAGCTGTACCAGGTGGTCACCGTCAAGCCCAGCGCGATTGTGTGCACTATCGGCTCTAACATCGGCATTCCCGGTGTGCTGGCCAAAGCAGCCCAGGCATTGGCGGACGCTCAGGTCAACGTGAACTGCGTGTCGCAAACCCTGCGCCAAGTGAACATGCAGTTTGTGATTGAGCGTGCAGACTACAAAACCGCCGTTATCGCGCTCAATATGGCGCTGTGTGTTAACTCGGGTACACCAGTGCCCCGCGTTTAATCACATTTCAGTTCGCTGTAAATTTGATAGCAAGCTGCGCAGCTCCTTCAAGGGCTGCGCAGCTTTTTTATGGGTCAGGCGAAAACCCGTTCCCAGACCCAGTAAGCGGCCAGTGCGAACAGTGCGATAGACCCGCCGCGCACCACCACGCTGCCGTACCAAGCTTGCCGCACAAAGAGTTGGGATACCGCAACCCACAGCAACACCGCTAGTAGTTGCCCGGCTTCGACTCCGAGGTTGAATCCAAACAAGGCCCAGCCTAAGAGGGCAGAGGGTGCCGCCGCTTCGGTGAGCAGGCCCGCAAACCCGTAGCCATGAATCAGCCCGAAGCCCAATGCAAGCCGCCATGGGCTGAACACTTTGACAGGGAACACGTTCAGCAGTGCAGTCACGCCGATTGAGGCAGCAATAACGGGCTCCACCCATTCTGGTGATGCGGACGTGATGCCCAAACTAGCCAACGCCAGCGTGATGGAGTGCCCGACTGTGAAGGCTGTGACAGTGCACAGCAAAGCCCACCACGGCCTGGTATCGGTGAGCGGTCCCGGACCAGACTTGCGGCCCAGAACAAGCTGTAGTGGCAAAACCAGCGCGAGCAAAAACGCAAGGTGGTCATAACCCTCCAGCAGGTGGTGCATGCCCAAGCCAAAGTAGCTCAGCACAGTCTGGCCTACGCCGGTAGGTGCCGCTTGGCTCGCTGCATTGCGGGTCACCAGCATGATGGGCGCTGATTGCTGTGGAGAAGCGGTCATCAACAGGTCACGCCCGTTGACATTACCGCTCACGAGCAGGCGGTGGTTTTCGTCTTCAGTTTTGAATAGCGTGTAGCGGATGCTTTCTAGCGCTGCACAGTTTGCTGTGCCGGAAAGCTTGATATACGCCCCGTCGCTGTAACGTTCCAGTCCTGCATATCGCCATTGCAATGGGCAGCTTCCGCTGGCACTCTGGATTGAGGCGTTGCTTTGGATGAGGGCTTCCACCGCAGGCGTGGCATCTTGTATTTCACCGAAGGTGACAAGTCCGTCTGCATTGGCGTCCACGGGTAACGCCACATCCAGGTCTTTGATGGCCACTGCCAGCTGCAGTGTCACTTGATCAGCGGTCTGCTTTACATCGAGGTAGGCATCACTACCCTTGTGCGCCAAGGCGGGTATGGCGAAGAGCGCGCTGCACAAGAAAGCGATCAAGTGCTTCATGATTTTTCTCCCTGGATGCGCGCATCCACAAGGCCAATGCGTTGCATCTCACCGCGCAAGCGGGCCAGCGCAGGCATGTCACTGGCGGCACGCGCACTCTGAATGGCTACCCACCAGTCAATCGGCTCTCTTTGCAGATCAAGGTTGCGCTCTGCCATCGTCACAGCGCCTGCGAAATCTTCATCCAGCCACAGAGCGACTAAAGCCTCCTCGCGGCCATGCAGTTCCAGTTTGTCACCGCGTCGCTTCAGCTCGGCCTGCCGCTCGCGCAATGTTTGCCGTAACTCTGCCCAGGTCGGGTCTCCCGCCCGTTTTTTCGCGGTCGCTTGCCTGAGCAGGACTGCGTCTGTTGCAGGCAGGCCTGTTAGAACCTTGAGTGCGTCTTGGTGTTTTCCGGTGCGCAGCAGCAAATCAGACAGTGCGATGCTGGTGTAAAGGTCCGCTTCTTGTTTCAGGCTGCTTTGGTAAGCCTTGAGGGCAGCGCCATCCTTGCCAGCTCGCTCTTCGCTCTCTGCTAGGAGCGACAAGAGCCAGCTGCGGATTGCTGCGTTGTCGGCGGCAGAAATCAGCGTTTGCAGACCCGCGCGCGCCTCGTTGGTTTTGCCTTGGAGCGACTGGGTTTCTAACTGGCAAGCTTGGGCGTACAGCGCTTGTCCAGCCTGGCCCACCGCCTCGCAAGCCTGCAGCGCACGCGCATAGTTGCCTGCGAGCCGCTCGAGGGTTGCCAGATTGAGCCAGCCTTGCGCTTGCGCGGGGTTGAGTTTGAGTGCACGCGTGAGCACACTGCGGGCCTCGCTGAATTCATGGCGACCTTGCTGAATAGTGGCTTGCAGCACCATTAGATCGGTGGGGGCGTCGGGCTTGTTCCACCATGGCGTCAGCATGGCTTGGGCGCGGCCCCAGTAGCGGGTGTCGCCCGTCTGGCGCGCGGCGGTAATCAGCTCGCGGGCCGCCTGAGCTGCAGCGTCAGGGTTGGCCGAGGTGGTTGTTTGGCCAGCGGCACGATTTTTGGTGATCAGAGGCAGCTTTTCAATGACCTGATCACGCTGCGTCGCGGTGATCGGTGTTGCGGCATGCGCCGCGTGCAATGTCACAGCAGTTCCGAGGCAAACCCACCAAATCTTGTTCATCTGAAGACTCCCTGAAGTCGCTCACACATTGTGGTTTGAAATGAAAACGGGAACAAGAAGTTCCCGTGACGCAGGGCACAGCGTGTGCTGTGCCCTGGTGGTTGGAGTGCACTCAGTGCATCAAATGTCTGCAGGTTCGTCGGTTTCGCTGGTTGCCAGTGTTACCGAGCCCAGGGATGCTGGTTCTGCGGTGTCATTGGTGCTGGCTGCAGTTAGGCGTTGAGCCTCAGATACAACCACTGAGGTCTTCACCTCCACACCCGCCACTACGTCAGCGCCAGGGGCGTTTTGGGTGAGTGGATCTACACTGCCACCACCGCAAGCACCCAGCAAGCCGAGCGCTAACACCGCAGGGATCGTCCATTGCTTTATTTGTTTCATGTTGGTTCCTTAGTAGGTCGCGGAGCCAGAGTTTGGTGTGTTCAGATAGGGGAAACGATCTAGAAAGGGAACCGTGGCTTGGTCCACCGCATCATGAATTTTTGCCGAGTCCGCGCCCTTAGGAACACTCGCGAGTTTGCAAGCTGAAGTCACACCTGCTACGCCCGGTACGCTGTTTAACTTCAAAGCATCGTCATCACCGTTGATTACACACAATCCACCTAAAACAGCGACCAACGCGATGTCAACCACGTCATCCTTGGGACGGCGACCATTTGGGAAGCCTGCAAGATCCTTCGCTGCGCTGAGGTTAGCAACCCCGCCCACGCGCAAAACTTCTCCAGCTACGCCCAATCGGTTTTGCTCGCTCGCAGCGACGGGAGCTAGGTCCGTGTTAAGGCGCAACATCTCCGAGGCGGTTGGAGTGGCGGGTTTGTTGACGTTCGTGATTCCTGTCAAGAAAACGGTCGCCAGATCGGTACGAGGCAAATTTGTCGGTGCCAGAGCTCCCTCAGCGGTGCCAAGAGCCACCTCAAGCAACCTTGGCAGTGTCGGCCTGACAACATAGTCCAAAAACTGTCCGTCGTCTTGAGGCTTCGATGCGTTGAATTTGTCCTTATCTTTTAAGCCAATAACCAGCTCGTTTACCAGCGGGTTACCAAGTCGGGACACCTGTACCCATGCGCCACCGGCTTTCTCGCTCGCTTGATGGGCAGACCCCGGCTTACCATTTAGCAATCGTGCCTGACGCAAGCTGGCCGTTGTCCAGCCGCCGATCACTTTTTCCGAGCCCGCCGTCAAGCATGTCTTGTGAACTTCAAGGGCAATGCTCGTAACGTTTGATTTTTGAATGACGTGTTTACCACCGTTCCCCACAGCATCCTTGTTTGCTGGATCGAGAAGTACAGTGGCTTCCGCATTTACCAAATCAAAAACGGTACCTAGGTTGACAGCAAAGCCCTCTTGGCGCTGGCCGACGAACACTTTGCCCGGCATGCTGCAGCCAGGGATAGTGACGTTGTGAATGTGCCTTTGAGCGTATGTCTCATATTCAGCGGCACTACCCAGTGTTTTTGATCCAATGTAATCCACGGGTTTTTCAAAATCTTTGCTTCCGCCCGTGGCCTTTACTACAGATGACACGCTGCCCTTGCGTCGGTCGCCGCGTACCACATTGAGTGTGTAGCTCTCGTTCAAATTCAATTTTTGGTCGTTAGGTTCGGAGATCTTGCCTAACTGAATTAACGGAGTGCTGATTTGCTTGTCTCCGATCTTGAGTCCGAGATCGTTTAGTTTGTTTTTAAACTTGAATTGAAAAGTTATGTCTTCCTTGGCGTCACCGTTGTTGTCGATATGGATTTCGTACAGTGCGTTCGGATCCATCGAGAAGTAATTGGGGCCGCCATATGGTGTCTGCAACGGCTGGTAGTTGGCAATCAGAGTGACGTAGTCAGAGCGACCGCCTGTGCCGTCAGCTTTCACGTCTTCATAGCTGCGGAACATATAAAAGTCCGTGCCATCCACTTTGGGGCTGGTGGTGATGAAAGGCGCTTCACGATGGCTGGAGGCCATTGCGCTACCTGCTACTGTGGCCATCAAGCAGGCCACGACGATACTGCTGCGTTTGAATTTCATGCTTTGCTCCGGTGTGTTGGACAAGTTCGTGCCAATCGGCACACTGGATACGCGACGCACAGCATGGTGGATTCAGATTTTTTGCGCAAAGTCGAAATTTTTTTCGATTGACGCCTTGCCACTGAGCCACCAGTCCTACATTGCGACCAGTTGGCTCAAATATAACGTTTATTTGTGATTTGTGTTTTAAATCATTAAAAAATCAAACTCTGTGCTTTTCTAATTTCCGGCTGAGAGTCCGCCGGTGCATCCCAAGTCGCCGGGCTGCTTCGGAAATATTGAAATCACTCTCGGCCAGCACTTCGTGGATGCGCTCCCATTCCAAAGTCTTGATCGAGCTGGACCGGTTGGTCAGGGCCACCTCGGTATTCCCTTCGTCCAGACCAAAGGCGGCCTCGATGTCATCGGTATTGGAAGGTTTGGCCAAGTAATGGCTTGCGCCCAGTTTGATCGCCTCGACGGCCGTAGCGATGCTTGCAAATCCGGTGAGCACCACAATGCGCATGGTCTCGCTGTGGGCGTGAAGCGCGCGTACACAGGCGAGCCCGCTAGCTTCACCTTTGAGCTTGAGGTCGACCACGGCAAACTCAGGGGTGTGCGCGGGTAGCAAGGCCTCCAGGCCTTGAAGACCATCTGCACGCAGCACCCGGTAGCCGCGACGCTCGAAAGAACGGGTCAGGGTGCGGGCAAAGGCTTCGTCGTCTTCAACGATCAGGAGTAGGCGGTCAGTGTCCATGGGGTACTTCGGTTACGGTTTCAGGCATGGAGAGTTCGTTCATTGACAGCGTAATCGTGACGCGGGCACCGCCGGACTGCAGGTTTTCGGCGCGCAAACTGCCGCCGAGAGTGCGAGCTACGTTCATAGACAAAAACAGCCCCAGTCCGCCGCCAGGCTTGCCCTTGGTGGATTGATAGGGTTGCCCAAGTTGGGACAGCACATGGGCATCAAAGCCGGGTCCGCGGTCGGTAATGGTGATGCACAGCACATCGGCATCGCGGCTGGCATGGAGTTGCACCCAGTGGGGCGAAGCGTCGCGCGCGTTGTCCAGCACGTTAAACACCATTTGCTCAAAGGTGGTGTCCGCGACCATGGCCGCGTCGTCGATGATCAGGTTGTCGTACACAAAGGTCCCGACATTGCGGGTGGCTCGCCACTCGCGCACCAAGTGATCCAGGAATTCGCGTGCAGTGGTTTGGCTGGAGTGTTCGCCGCGGGTTTCGCCTGCAGAGAGCAAGATGCCGCTCACAATGCTTTTGCAGCGTTGCACCTGGGCCTCCATTTCGGCAATGTCCTCTTTGAGGCTGGTATCCCGCATGACGGCGGGCATGTGCTTCCAGTCCCCCAAGATCACGGCGAGGGTGGCTAAAGGGGTGCCCAACTCATGGGCGGCGCCCGAGGCGAGCAAACCCATGCGAACAATGTGCTCCTCCTCAGCGGCGCGTTGCCGGGCTGCAGCCAGGCGCGCATCGCGGCGGCGCAGGTTGGTGTTGATGCGGGTGATAAACACCACCACAAGCACCGCGTTAAGCAGAAAGCACACCAACAAGCCCAGTACATAGGGGCTGGACAATCCATCCTGCAAGTTCGGTGCAAGTGGCAACGGCAGGCTGGAGGTTGCCAAAAACGCGACGCAGGCCGACGCTATAGCGACGATGGAGCCGATATACCCACCCCTGAGTAGCATCGCCCCCACGGCGATTTGCAGCAGATACAAAAAGACAAATGGGTTGCTGATGCCTCCGCTCAAATAGAGCTGAGCGGTCAGTGCCGCCACATCGACCAGCAGCCCGATGAACAGCTCCACCTCATGGACTGCTTGTCGGGTGTGCCAGCGCAGCAAACAAGCGAGGTTGAAAAACGCCATGGCGCCAACGATGGCCAGCATGGGCTCCACCGGAATCTTCATGCCCAGGCTGTGATGCGTGGCTTGAATGGTGAGTAGCTGTCCGGCCGCAGCAATCCAGCGCAGCTGTATCAGCTGGTGGAGGTTTCTCAGGCCGGCGTAGGCATCGTTGCGCGGGGAGGGCGCAGTCGGCGCTGCGGTGGGGGAATTAGCGCGGGTATCCATGGGCGGTATTGTGGCCCCCACGGCGCAAGCGCCGCTCGTAACGGACCACAAACCCTCCAGCCACCAACACCATCACGGCCAGACCGAACCAGGTAATGGCGTATACCAAGTGGCTGTTACTAAAGCGAACCACGGTCAACCCTTCCCGCGGCCATGGGCCAGTGAGAGAGGGACGGGCTTCAAGGTTGTTATTCAGGGTGTTATCCGGCAAGCCGGAATCCAGGAAAAAAGGCGCAGGACTTTTCAGTTTTTGCGCTTGGGCAATCGCGGTAACGTCGCGTGAAAACCAGCGTTGAGACGCAGGGTCGTTTTTCCGCAAAAAACCACCGTCGGGCTCTGATTTGCGCAGCAAGCCCTGAATGCTGACATTTCCCACAGGAGCACCGCTCGCACCGGAAGGTGGCTGCCACTGCGCGCGTTGGGCGGCAGGAACGAAGCCCCGGTTCACCAGCAGGCTGGAACCGTCTGATAGAACCAGTGGGGTCAGGACCCAAAACCCGGAGCCCAGCGCGGTGGTGGCTTGTGTGAGCACCGTTTTGTCAGTCAGCCACTGGCCGGTGGTTTTGACATAAAGATATTCGAATTCAGCAGGCTGCAGGCCAGCCCATAGCTGGCTGTCGGGCAAGTCCACAGGGGGTTGCTGCAAGCGCTGGGTTACGCGCTCGATCAGCTCCAGTTTCCAGGTGCGGCGCTCCAGTTGCCAGGTTCCGAGCCGCAACAAGCCCACGACAAACACGAGGCAAAGTACAGCCACCAAAGCCAACCGCCACCTTGAGCGTCCGCCGACCTGCGGTTGAAGCGGCGAATCACTCAAGATGCGGTACCTGTGCTGGGTTTAGAGGCCGGTCTTGGGCGCAGCGGCTGGCGCCGCTTGCTCCATCGCCGGCATGTCGGTGTGGCTCGGCATCATGTTGGTGTTCATGTGGAACATGACCCACAGAGTGCCCGCAATCGCGATGGCGACGAACACCACGGTGAAGATGGTGGACAGCAAGGTCCAACCGCCCTCTACCTTGCCGTTCATGTGCAAGAAGTAGAACATGTGAACCAGAATTTGAATGACCGCAAAGGCACCGAGCACCATGACGGCCGTGGGGCGGTCAGAGATGACCTTGGCCATGACCAACCAAAACGGGATAGCCGTCAAGATGATGGACAGCAAGAAACCGGTCATGTAGCCCGAGAAGGTGCTGTGAGGTTCATTGGCATCGTGGCCGCCGTGTGCGTGGTCATCGTGCCCGTGCGACGCCCGAGAATTGTGTGCGCTCATTTACAGCACTCCCATCAAATAAACGAAAGTAAAGACACCGATCCAGATCACGTCCAAGAAGTGCCAGAACATGGACAAACACATGAGGCGGCGGTTGTTGGCGGGTGTGAGACCGTGTTGCTTGATCTGGATCATCAGAACGACGAGCCATACCAAACCAAAGGTCACGTGGAGACCGTGGGTACCCACCAGGGTGAAGAATGCCGACAAGAATGCGCTGCGTTGCGGTGTAGCCCCTTGGTGAATCAAGTGATAAAACTCGTACAACTCCAGAGCCAGGAAACACAGGCCGAAAAGGCCCGTCACTGCCAGCCAAATCAGGGTTCCTTTCACATCGCCGAGTTGCTTGCGCAGCATGGCAAATCCGAAGGTGATGGACGACAGCAGCAGAAACGCCGTATTGATGGCGACCAGCGTCAGATCAAACAGCTCCGCTCCGGTAGGGCCAGCCGCGTAGCTGCGGCCCAAGACGCCGTAAGTCGCGAACAGGGCCGCGAAGATGAGACAGTCGCTCATCAGGTACAGCCAGAAGCCGAGGGCCGTTCCGTTTTCAGGATGCGGCTCATGGGCCAAGTGGTACTCGCGGGGCGAGAGCGCGCCGGCAGCGGCGCCGTGTGAGTTGTTCATGTTAGACATGGCGGGCCAGTTGGAATGTGCGGGCTTCTTCGGAGGCATTCACTTGCGCAGCCGGAATGTAGAAGTCACGCTTGTAGTTGAAGGTGTGGGCGATGGATACCAAGAGCAGCGCAGCGAACGATGCACCGGCGAGCAACCACATGTGCCAAATCAAGGCAAAGCCGAATACCAGAGACAAAGCAGAGATCACAACGCCTGCAGCGGTATTGGCCGGCATGTGGATCGGCTCAAAGCCACTCAAAGGGCGCTTGTAGGCGTGCTTTTTCATGTCCCACCAGGCGTCAATTTCGTGCACCACAGGTGTGAATGCAAAGTTGTAGTCAGGTGGTGGGGAAGAGGTCGCCCATTCCAGGGTGCGGCCGCCCCATGGGTCGCCGGTCCAATCCCGCAGTTCTTCACGCTTAAGGTAGCTAACCAGCAATTGGATGATGAAACATGCGATACCGGCGGCAATCATGGCAGCGCCGATGGCTGCAATGACAAACCAGATTTGCAACGATTGGTCTTCGAAGTGGTTCGCGCGGCGTGTAACACCCATCAGGCCCAGCACGTAGAGCGGGGTGAATGCCACCCAGAAACCGACGACCCACAGCCAGAAGGAGCGGACACCCCACTTGTGGTCGAGTTTGTAGCCAAAGGCCTTGGGGAACCAGTAGTTGATGCCTGCGAACATGCCGAACACCACACCGCCGATGATCACGTTGTGGAAGTGTGCAATCAGGAACAAGCTGTTGTGCAACACAAAGTCAGCGGGTGGCACAGCCAACAACACGCCCGTCATGCCGCCCAGGGCAAAGGTGATCATGAAGGCAACCGTCCACATCATGGGCAATTCGAAGCGGATCCGCCCCTTGTACATGGTGAACAGCCAGTTGAAGATCTTCGCGCCCGTGGGGATCGAGATGATCATGGTCGTGATACCGAAGAAGGTATTCACGCTTGCGCCGGATCCCATGGTGAAGAAGTGGTGCAGCCACACAACGTAAGACAGGATCGTGATACACACTGTCGCGTACACCATGGAGGTGTAGCCGAACAGGCGCTTTTTGCTGAATGTAGCCACGATTTCCGAGAACACACCGAAAGCCGGCAGGATCAGGATGTAGACCTCTGGGTGGCCCCAGATCCAAATCAGGTTCACGTACAGCATGGGGTTACCGCCCAGCTCGTTGGTGAAAAAGTTGGTGCCTACGTAGCGGTCCAAGGACATGAGCACCAAAGCCGCTGTCAGGACCGGGAACGACGCCACGATCAAGGCGTTGGTGCAAAGTGCTGTCCAAGTGAACACGGGCATGCGCATCAAGGTCATGCCGGGGGCGCGCATTTTGATGATCGTCACGATCAAGTTGATGCCGGAGAGCGTGGTTCCGACCCCCGCGATCTGCAGCGCCCAGATGTAGTAGTCCAAACCGGTGCTCGGGCTTTGTGCACCCAAGTTCGAAAGAGCCAACCATCCGGAAGTAGAGAACTCACCCAAGAACAGCGAAAACATCACCAGAATGGCACCGGCGGTCGTCATCCAGAAGCTGAAATTGTTCAGGAACGGGAACGACACGTCCCGCGCGCCAATTTGCAGCGGAATCAGGTAGTTCATGAGTCCGGTGACCAATGGCATGGCCACGAAGAAAATCATGATCACACCGTGGGCGGTGAAGATCTGGTCATAGTGGTGCGGCGGCAAGTAACCCATGTTGTCGCCGAAGGCCATGGACTGTTGCAAACGCATCATCACGGCATCTGCAAAGCCGCGCAGCAGCATCACCAAACCGAGCACCATGTACATGATGCCGATCTTTTTGTGGTCGATGCTGCAAACCCAATCACGCCAGAAAGGACCCCAGAGGCGGAACTTGGTCATCAGGGCAAACACGCCCAAACCACCCAATACGACCATGATGAACGTTCCCAAAATAATGGGGTCATGCGTCATGGGCACAGCATCCCAGCTCAGCCGGCCTAGCGCCCAGTGGGTATCAGTCAAAGTTTGTGAGGACATATAAAGTCTCTTTAGCAATGCACCCGTGGCCACGATAGGCCACCGGAGCGAAAGTTATTGTTGGACGACGGCGCGGTTGGCGTTGCGTGTCTCGAGCGCCGCGATCACTTGGTTCGCGTTTTGCACGGTGCAAACATCTTGCGGCATGCTCAGCCCCATGGCTTTCACGTAGGTTTGGCCACCACGGGCGTCGATCGCCATCATGTGGTGCATGCACATTTTTCCGTCTTCGACGCAACGGTTCAGCACCTTGTCGTACAGGCCGGCTTCGACACTGGCAAAGCGCTGCACCGGGTCACGTTCGCTCGGCTTGACCAAGTTTTGGTACGTGGCGCGGTCCAAGGCCTTGCCTTCGGTTTTTGCTTTGTTCACCCACTGCGCAAAGTCTTCATTGCTCAAACCGTGAAATTTGAAAGTCATGCCCGAAAAACCAGCGCCGCTGTAGTGCGAAGACATGCCTTTGAACACGCCAGGGCGGTTGATCACAGCGTTCAATTCGGTTTGCATGCCGGGCATGGCGTAAATCATGCCGGCCAAGTCCGGCACATAAAACGCGTTCATGGTCGATGTGGACGTCAGTTTGAAAAGGATGGGCCGGTCCACAGGTGCAGCGAGCTCATTCACCGTGGCAATGCCTTGTTCGGGGTAGAAGAACAACCATTTCCAGTCCATTGCCACCACTTGCACTTCCATGGGCTTGACATCAGGAGACAGGGAGCGCTGTGCATCAATACGGTCCAAGGGACGGTAAGGATCGAGTTTGTGGGTGCCAATCCATGTCAGGGCGCCCAGCGCGATGATGATCAAGAGGGGAACTGTCCAGATTACGAGCTCCAAGGACGTGGAGTGGTGCCAATCGGGCTCGTATTCCGCCTCGGTATTGCTTTGGCGGTACTTCCAGGCAAAAAACAAGGTCAGAAAGATGACCGGAACGATGATGATCAACATCAGCAAAGTGGCTGTGATCACCATTTGGCCTTGCTGCGCTGCAATATCTCCAGCGGGGTTCAGCACTACAGCTTTGCTGCAGCCCGAGAGCGCAGCGGCCATTGCAATGGTCGCCAGCGCAGAGCACCTTTTAAATGCTTTGATTTTGAACATGTTGTTAATGCCTGGGTGAGGCACCTTTGTTAAACACTTTATTGACAGCTTCTGACTGTAATTTCGTTAACAAATTTGTCCATTGGACATTTTGTCCAAGGTCAACCGATCCGCTTTTGAAGTTGCAATCAGGGTTTTCCTGAGGAGGAGATTAGTGCAAGCCGAGGTTTTCTGCCTCGCGCGGGTGTAAAACATGGTCGTAGAAGTTGATTTAAGGACGGCATCATGTACACACCAGCATCCACAGCCCCCAGCGGGCACGGGTTCGAGAGCTCGGTATCGCTTTCAGGCGCACACACCGACGAAGATGTCACTCCGGGTGAGATTGCGGTAGGCGTCATCATCGGGCGAGCATCTGAGTATTTCGACTTCTTTGTATTCGGCATCGCCTGTGTGCTGGTCTTCCCGGGATTGCTATTCCCTCAGATGGCGCGCCTGGATGGCACTTTGATGGCTTTTGCCATTTTTTCTCTGGCATTTGTTGCGCGGCCGGTCGGCACAGCGCTCTCCATGGCCATCCAGCGGCGCTGGGGTCGGGGCACCAAGCTCACGATTGCACTCTTTTTACTGGGATCCAGCACCGCCGGCATGGCCTTCTTGCCAAGCTATGCAGACGCCGGGCTCACCGCTATCGCCGCCATCGTAATTTTGCGGATCGGCCAAGGGCTGGGCATGGGCGGCTCGTGGGACGGTTTGCCCTCTCTGCTGGCCATGAGCGCACCCAAGGAGCGCAGAGGCTGGTTCTCGATGGTGGGTCAATTGGGCGCGCCAGTAGGTTTCATCTTGGCAGCCGGCTTGTTTGCCTATCTGCATAGCAGTCTGACTCCGGCAGAGTTCCTGAGCTACGGCTGGCGCTATCCGTTTTTTGTCGCGTTTGCCATCAACGTCGTGGCGCTGTTTGCCCGCTTGCGCTTGGTAGTGGGGCAGTCTTATGCCGAACGCTTGCAAGAGTTGGAGCTTCAGCCGGTGAGCGTGCGGCATGTGTTGCGCGATGAAGGGGGCAACGTGGTCTTGGGCGCATTTGCCGCGCTGGCCAGCTTTGCGTTGTTCCACTTGGCAACGGTATTCCCCTTGTCGTGGATTGCCATGTACTCGGAGCAGGCTATCGGTGACGTGCTGCAGATCCAAATCATCGGGGCTATTTTGGCTGCCGGCGCTATCGTGTTTTCCGGTTGGTTGGCAGACCGTATCGGACGACGCAACCTTTTGGGCACCATGGCCCTGTTGATCGGTCTTTTCAGCTTCGTGACCCCATGGCTATTGGGTGCCGGTGAAGTCGGCAACAACCTTTTTTTGTTGACCAGTTTCGTGTTGTTGGGGCTTTCCTATGGCCAAGCCTCCGGCACGGTGACATCCAACTTTTCTCCCAAGTACCGTTACACCGGTGCAGCCTTGTCAGCTGACCTGGCGTGGTTGCTAGGTGCGGGCTTTGCACCGTTGGTAGCGCTGGGGCTATCAGCCAAGTTCGGTCTGGGTGCGGTATCTTTGTACCTGCTGTCGGGAGCGATCTGCACGCTGTTGGCTCTGCGCATTAACCGCCTGATTGAACAAAAAGAGTAAGTCACCTACCCAGGTTCGCGCGTTTAACGCAGACATTTTTGTGTTGAACAGGCCCGGCACCTCCAGGTGGCCGGGCCTTTTTGTTGGTGACGGCAGGGGCGCGCAAACTTATTGGGTGGAAATAGACAATAAAAAAGGGAGTTGTTATGCCGCAATATCGTTTCGGGGCGGGTGAGCCGCCCCACCAACGCTGGCCTGTCGCTTGGTACAACCCCGCCGTATTGCTGCAATCCGCGCGTGAGCTGGTGTCCAGCTCTGATGTGATTCGGAATGCCGATCCCCGGGAGCTCTGGACCGGTGTGTTTGAAGCGGAAGATCACACCGCAGAGGTCGGGCCGGATGGCGAGTTCTGGTTCGACTTTTTGTCCGACACCGGCGATGGCGGCAATGCGACCTATACCGTTGCGCGAGCGGTGCAGACTGAAGCCATGGACGATGGCGAAGGCGAGCTCTGCCCCCGGGGTCGCGTGTTGTTTTTGGGTGGCGATCTCAGCTACCCGGGCGCCAGCGCCTATGAATATCAATATCGTTTTCTGGAGATGTTCGAGGGCGCCCGCGCCACGCCGGGCTCTGACGCCGCTGGCCGCAGCAGCTATGCGATTGCGCAAAACCACGATTGGTTTGACAGCCTTTCCACCTTCAAACGCTACTTTGTAGACCGTGACAATGGCGAGGTTTTCGGACTGCGCACGCCACAAAAGCGCTCCTATTTCGCCACACGCCTACCGCAAGGGTGGTGGGTATTGGGTTTTGACTTTGCCTTGACGGGTGACCTGGACCGCGGCCAGTACGAGGCCTTCCAGCGACTGGCAGGCGAGAAGATCAACGGGGCGCCCAATCCCAACCATGTGATGGCCTCCGGTGACCAGCTGATCCTGATCTACCCTGAACCATATTGGACGAGACCACTGGGCGATGCTGCCCCCGAAGGCTACCCCAAACGCTACCAGCGGCTGGAGGCCATTCTGGAGGCCAAAGGTCTGCACATCCGTATGCGTATCGCGGGGGACGTGCATCATTACTGCAGGGAGGCATCTCCCGGCCCGGATCCCACAGCGGCCGATCAGCTGGTGACCTGTGGCGCCGGCGGTGCGTTTTTGCATCCCACGCACGCGGTATCTTTGTCGCAGCCCAAGGTCCGCCAAGCGCTCCACGACCCGAATGCCATTAGCCCGGAACTGGGGCAGGCGACCTTCATCGGCACAGTTCTGGCGGAGCCCAATGCAGCTTCAGCCTATGCAGCCCAGTGCCGCTATCCCGCACCAGATGTCTCGCGCGCCTTGGGTCGCCAGATTTGGTGGTCCTTGTTCAAGTTCGCCTGGAACAGTCTCGACCCGCGAGGCGGCCCTTTGCTGCGCGGTGTAGGGCAGGGCAATCTGATGTTTCCTTTGGTGCTCGGCCTGGCATATGCCACCGCCTTTTGGCTCGCGTGTTCAGACGGTGCCCGGCTGGCCGTGTGGGTGGCAATCGTTGCGATGTGCTTCAGCTTGTCTAAAGACGAGCCGGGCAAGCTCGCGCGATGGGGGTCGCCAGTGATCCACGCAGCCCTCCAGCTGGGCGCTATATGGTGGGTCACGCAATTTGTTTCAGACCTCAGCTGGCGAGGTTTTGCCGCTGGCGTCTGTTCATCACCGGGCGTATCGAACCTGTTGGCTGCGCTCGGTTGTGCAGTTTTCGGCACGGTCGCAGGCGGGCTGATTGCGGGGGGGTACTTCTGGGCCATGGCGCGGTGCGGTCTGATGTGGAACAACGCCTTTTCACCGCTGGCCTGCGAAGACTACAAAGGTTTTCTGCGTTTTCGCTTGGATGCCAAGGGTGACCTGACGGGCTACTTTTTCGGGTGTGACGAAGTGCCCAAGCAATGGGCCTTGAATAGGGCGGACCTTGACAAGCCCCCGGGCCAAACCCGTCCGGTCTGGCTGGAGGCCGCCAGCACGCAGCCCGCGCGCTGGAAAGTGGTGGATCGGTTCACCCTTCGCTGGCATACCACCGGCTAGGCTGCTTCCCTGTGAGGGTTGGGCTGTGTCCAAGTGGTCTGGCTTGAGTGCGTAAAGTGGCTCCTATGGCGCAGCCTCATTGGAGGTATCGTAGGAGCCACTTTCCACCCTGGCCGCGCACAACCCACTTGGGCATCACCCTATGACAAAGCTTGACACTTCTTCGCCTTGGCACGCCCGGGCCGCCGCACTGCAACCCGATGGTCGCTTGTTTATCAATGGCGCCCGTGTGGCTGCGGCAGATGGCCAGACCTTCGACAAGCACTCCCCGTTGAATGGACTTCGCCTCGGCACCGTGGCTCGGGGTCAAAAGGCCGATGTGGATGCCGCCGTCGCGGCGGCACGGCGCGCATTTGCCGATCGCCGGTGGGCCGGTAAACCCCCGCGTGAGCGCAAACGCATCATGCAACGCTGGTCGGAATTGGTATTGGCGGCGCGTGACGAGCTGGCGCTTCTGGAGACGCTGGATATGGGCAAGCCCATCGGGCACAGCCTCGCAGTGGATGTGCCCGCCACTGCCAATTGCTTGGCCTGGTATGGCGAAGCCGTCGACAAGCTGTACGACGAAATTGCCCCCACGGCAGATACCGCGCTGGCCCTGATCACCCGCGAGGCGATGGGTGTGATCGGTGCCATCGTTCCGTGGAATTACCCCCTCATCATGGCGGCCTGGAAGCTGGGCCCCGCCTTGGCCTCGGGTAACAGCGTGGTACTCAAGCCCAGTGAAAAGTCTCCCTACACCGCCCTGCGATTGGCCGAGCTCGCGTTACAGGCCGGCATTCCTGAAGGGGTGTTCAATGTGGTGCCCGGCTTTGGCCACGAAGCAGGTGAGGCACTCGCGCTGCACATGGATGTGGATGCCATCGGGTTTACCGGCTCCACCCGTATCGGCCGGCGGATGCTGGCCTGCGCCGCTGAGTCCAACCTCAAGCGGGTGTACAACGAACTGGGGGGCAAGTCTGCCTTTGTGGTGTTCAACGACGCCAAAGACGTGGCTGCCGCGGCCCGCGCGGCTGCAGGCTCGGTGTTCTACAACCAAGGCGAGTCGTGCAACGCGCCCACCCGCTTGCTGGTGCAGCAAGACGTAGTGCCCGAATTCATGGCCGCGCTGCAAGACGAGGCGCGCAAATACCTGCCCGGTGACCCGCTGGATGCGGCCACCGAGATGGGCGCTTTGGTGGATGCGGGGCAAATGAGCACCGTGCTGGGCTATATCCACCAAGGGCAGGCCGAGGGCGCAAACTTGGCGTTCGGCGGTCGCCGTGTGCGCACCGAAACCGGTGGCTATTTTGTGGAGCCCACCATTTTTGAGGGCGTGCGCAACGACATGACAATCGCACGCGAAGAGATTTTCGGCCCCGTGCTTGGGGTGATTCCTTTCACCACCGAAGCCGACGCCCTGGCGCTGGCCAACGACAGTGTCTACGGGCTCCAGGCCAGCGTGTGGAGCGGGCAGATCGACCGTGCCCACCGCGTGGCACGCGGGCTCAAGGCAGGCACGGTTCATGTCAACCAATATGACGAGGACGACATCACCGTGCCCTTCGGTGGCTTCAAGCAGTCCGGCAATGGCCGAGACAAATCGCTGCACGCCTTCGACAAATACACCGAGCTCAAGACGACTTGGTTGCGCATCGACGCCTAACGTTCTGCAAAGGTTTTGCCCATGTCTCAGTTTGTCCATGCGGCGGCACCGCCCGCGCACGCCCCTTCTTATTACGCAGCCAGCGGGCTGGCCCAACCTCAGCGCGCCCCTCTGCGGGGCAGCGTGGAGGCGGACGTGGTGATCATCGGCGCCGGCTACACCGGCCTGTCATCCGCTTTGCATCTGGCGGAGGCCGGTTTCAAAGTGGTGGTGCTGGAGGCTGCCAAAGTAGGTTGGGGCGCATCTGGCCGCAACGGTGGGCAGCTGGTGCACAGCTACTCGCGGGACATGGATGTGATTGAGGCGCGCTATGGCGCCACCACCGCCCAGGCCCTGGGCAGCATGGCTTTTGAGGGCGCCAAGATCATCCGGGAGCGGATTGCTAAGTACCAGATTGACTGCCACTTCAAACCGGGTGGCATGTTTGCTGCCATCACCGTCAAGCAGGTCAAGCAGCTAGAGCACCACAAGCAGCTCTGGGAGCGCTACGGCCACCAGCAGCTGAGCCTTTTGGACGCGACAGAAAGCGAAGCCGCCATCGGTACTGGGCGCTACCGCGCCACTTTGCTCGACCACAGTGCCGGGCACATGCATCCCTTGCGCTTGGCACAAGGGGAGGCAGCGGCTTTCGAGTCCTTAGGCGGTGTCGTGCACGAGGGCTCGCCAGTGCTGCGCATTGAGCGCGGCGACCCTGCTGTGGTGCACACTGCACAGGGTCAGGTGAAAGCCCGTTTTGTGATCGTCGCCTGCAACGCCTACATTGGCGGGCTAGAGCCGCAACTGGCCTCGCGGTCCATGCCCTGCGGTACCCAGGTGATCGCGACAGAGCCCTTGGGCGATCGTTTCCCTGAAATCCTGCCCACCGACTACTGCGTGGAAGACAGTAACTTTCTGCTGGACTATTTCCGCCTCTCCGGTGACCGGCGCCTGCTGTATGGCGGCGGGGTCATATACGGCGCGCGGGACCCGCAGCACGTGGAGTCCATCATTCGGCCCAAGCTGCTGAAAACATTCCCTCAGTTGAAGGACGTGCGCATCGACTACGGCTGGACGGGTAATTTCCTGCTGACCCTGTCGCGCCTGCCGGAAGTGGGGCGCCTAAGCTCCAACATTTACTACTCGCAAGGCTGCTCAGGGCACGGGGTTACCTTCACCCATTTGATAGGCCGGGTGCTCAGCGAGGTGATTCAAGGCCAAGCCAACCGCTTCGATGCCTTTGCCAAATTGCCGCATTACCCCTTCCCGGGCGGGCGCTGGTTCCGGGTGCCGCTCACCGCGTTGGGTGCTTGGTACTACGACCTTCGGGACAAGCTGCAAATCTAGCGTTTCAGGGCGATGCGGGGGTAGCTCGGGCCACCAGCCGGAACTTGATCTTGACAGTGTCCTGCACCGTCAGCGCCCCCATGGCAATGCTCAATGGGGTGATGCCGAAGTCCGACTGGCGGATCTCAAAACTGCCTTGAATTGCCAAGGCGCTGTCTGTCTCGGTCAACGTGACGGGCAGCCGTATCTCGCGGGTTTGGTCCTTGATGCGCATGCTGGCCACGACATCGGGGCTGGCAGTGCTTCCGGTGATACGGGTGGCGCGGATGCTGATCTCGGGGTAGCGTTCACCGTCCAGCAGGGTAGGGCGCAGCATGTTCGCCTTGGTGCCCGCTTTGGCATCTTCACTCACATTGAGGGGGAAGTCTTCTCCCTCTTCGGCCCGGGCAGCGTTGTCATCGACGATCAGGGTGTTGACTGGTACTGTGATCTCAAACCCGGAGCTCTCTAAAGTGGCTCCGCGCCATATCTGCCCTCGCAGGTCGGCAGAGCTGATGACATGGTTGTGCCCCAGTCGCGCCATGGTGCCGCCCCGGTACACCAGAATGCGCAAGCTGGATTGCTCGGCGACCACGCGATATTGACGCGCCGCGGTAGTGGACGGCACGCCGTCAACCGGCCGCGTTTGTACCACTGGCTCTGTTACCGAGGCCTGTGGCGGCATGGGCTCCTGAACCCGCTCAGTGAAACCCGAGCAACCAGTGAGCGCCCACGCCAGTGCCAGCGCCCAGAGTCCCGTGCGTCTCCTATCTGATCGGGGTGCTGCCCTATGGTTCCGGCCAAAAGGTGTGCTGCTGGGGGGATTCATCGCCATGCTCCTTGGTGGGTAGCCCAGCGTAACAGGAAAGAAGGAGAGTGTTGTTTTGCTATATTTTCAGGAGCGTATGGCGTAGTCCATATGCGGGCTAAGTACCAGTTTGGCTATAAATCCAGCACCAGGCGCGCGCTCTTAGACCTGGAGCAGCATGGCAGGAACTGGTCGTTCGCAGCCTGTTCTTCGGGCATAAGGTATTGGTCGCGGTGGTCAGGCATGCCGGCTTTGACGCGGGTGAGGCAGGTGCCGCACACGCCTTGCTCGCACGACATGGGGATATCGATACCGCCTGCGTGCAGCGCCTCGAGTGCCGTCTGGTCGGGCAGCACCTTGATGACCTTTCCGGTGCTGGCTATCTCCAGCTCAAAGCTGCCGTCGTCTGCTTTGGCAGTGGGCGCGGCACCAAAGTACTCGCGGTGCAAGCGTTCTTCGGGCCAGCCGGCGGCGCGGCCTGCGCTAAGCACCGCGTCCATAAAGCCTTGCGGGCCGCACACATACAAGTGGGTGCCTGCCGGGGCGCTTTGCAGGGTGGCGGCAATGTCCAGCTTTTGAGACGCATCGCCATCGTCAAAGTGGTGGTGGGCGTGTGCTGCAAACGGCGCTGTACCCAGCCGGTCCATAAACGCGGTGCGCGCTTGGCTGCGGCTGCAGTGGTGCAGAGTGAAAGAGCCGCCAGTGGCCGCCAGGTGTTCCGCCATCGCCAGCATGGGCGTGATGCCGATGCCACCGGCCAGCAACAGGTGGTGGGGGGCCGCGCTGTCCAGTGGGAACAGGTTGCGCGGGGCGCTGATGGTGAGCACACTGCCCTCGGCCACCAGGTCGTGCACGGCGGTGGAGCCGCCGCGTGACGCTGCATCGCGCAGCACGCCAATGACATAACGGTTTGTTTCGCTGGGCGCGTTGCTCAGCGAATACTGGCGCACCAGCCCATTGGGAAGGTGGACGTCAATGTGTGCCCCAGCGGTGAAAGCGGGCAGGGCGCTGCCGTCTGCGGCCACCAGCTCGAGGCTGCAGATGTCCTGCGCTTCGGTGCGCTTGGCGGCTACCTTTACCTGCAACGTTGCAGGCGTATTCGCTGGCGTGTTGGCGGGCCCGCTCATGCCGCCGCCTCTGCTGCAGCCGGGTTGCGCTCTGCGGCCACCACGCGGTCAATCACCTTGCGGGACTGCACGCCGCCGGTGTCAATGTTCAGCATCAACAACTTGCGCTCGGGGTAGGCCAGCAGGTTTTGTTGCTGGCGCTCCAGCATCTCCTGGTCTTCCGCAAAGATCTTGCCTTGGCCTTCGCGGATCTGGGCGGTCAGCGCCGTGTCCTGCGGCTTGAACTTGCGCGCCATGCCCCAGAAGTAGTGGATGCTGGTGTCGGTCTCGGGGGTGATGAAGTCCACCACCCAGCTCGCGGCCTTGAACTCGTCCGGCGCCTTGTAGCCGCCGTGGCCCTGCAGCGCCACGCCTACCTCAATCATGATGTGGCTGGGCGGCGTGAAGTGGCAGATCTGCCAGCGGTCCACCAGCTGGTCGTCGGGCAGGCCGTTCATGCGCAGCGCCATCTTCCAGAAGGGCGGTGCCTCAATGCCTTCCATATAGCGCTCGGTGATCACATGGTCGCCGTCCACGCGGGTTTGGCAGGGCACTTCGTCAATTTCCTTCTGGCCGATGCTGGTGCTGTGCACATAGGTTTCGTGCGTCAGGTCCATCAGGTTGTCGATCATCAGGCGGTAGTCACAGGCAATCTCGTACAGGCCGCCGCCATAGCCGAACTGCGGGTTGCCCAGCCACTCAAACTTGGGGATGCTGGCCACATCGGCCTTCGCCGCGTCGCCCGGCCACACCCACACAAAACCATGTTCCTCATGCAGCGGGAAGCTGCGGTTGGCCGGAAAGCCGCGCACGCGCTGGCAGGGCATGGACACGGTTTTGCCGTCGCAGCCCATGGCCAGGCCGTGGTAGCCGCAGACCAGGGTGTCGCCCTCGACCTTGCCCAGCGAGAGCGGGGCGCCCCGGTGCGGGCAAAAGTCTTCCACCGCGGCGGGCACGCCCGCACTGTTGCGGAACAGCGCCATGGGGATGTTGCAAATGCGGCGGCCCAAGGGGCGGTCGGTGGGGATCTCTTCGCTGCGGGCGGCAACGTACCAGGTGTTGAGAGGAAACATGGCTTGGCTCCTTGGATGGGAAATCTTCATTCAGTATGCTGAATGACGTAAACCATAGACCGAAGTCAATTCCACGGCTAGTGGCTGGGGATGAGGGTTTTCCCTTGAAACGGGATGAATCCGATGGCTGATCGTGGTTGGGATCGGGGGCCTTGGGTTATGCGCGGTCGGAGGGCTGGTCCGGCACATCGCCCGGGCTTTCAGGGGCTGGCGTGTTCAGGTGCACAAACTTGCGCAGCAGGCGCAAAAACTCCTCGCGCTCGGCCGGCTCCAGCGCGTCCAGCAACTGCCCGTACATGGGCGCCACGCGTGGCAGCATCTCGGCCAGCACCGCTTCGCCCTCTGCGGTCAGACGCAGGGCGCGCTGGCGGCGGGGCAGTAGCTCCCGCACGATCCAGCCCTTGGAATCCAGCCGCGCGGCAATGTCGGCGGTGGTCGATGTGTCCAGCGCCACCCGGTCCGCCAGCGTCACCTGGTCCATGCCCGGCGCGTCCTGCAGCGCGCGCAACACCGCGTACTGCACCGGCGTGATCTGCTTGCCATGCGTCTTGGCAAACGTGCCCACCGCCAACTGGTGCGCTCGCCGGATCAGGTGGCCAGGTTCGGCTTGCAGGGGGATAGGGTTCTCAGAGACGGGGCTGATTTCTGTCATGTGCATGTACTTTTTGCTACTTATTCCATAGCTACTTGGGCATATTACATCAGGGCTAGCAGCGAATTTGGCACCCAAGCAACTCCGCCTGGCATCATGCGGCCTTTTCAGGTGGCTGATGGCAGTGGGGTCGCTCAGGGCCGATGGGGCTGGGAAAGGGGCAGACGCTCACATGGTGTGCCGCTCTTCCAGCAACATGGCATACAGCGACTGGGCGGCGATGGACAGGCTTTGGTCCCGCCGACGCACCAGATAAATCTGGCGGGTCAGGCCCGGCAGGGTCAGCTGCCGCGTGACTAGCCCGGGCTGGGCGAAGTGAAACAAGGCGAGTGCAGGCACCACACTGATGCCCAAGCCGGCGCGAACCATGCCCATGACGGTCGCCAGTTGTTCCACCTCCATCAGCGTGCGCATCGTTTGCGGATGCATAGCCGCTTCCAGATATTGCCGTACGCTGCTGGTGCGGGCGAGGTGGATAAAGGGCCACGCTGCCAAGTCGCCTACACCCAAGGGGCGAGAGACTTGAAGTAAGGGATGGTCGTCACGGCACACTAAGTGAAAGTCGTCGCTACAAAAGAGCTCGGCCTGCAGTGCCGGCGTATCTGCGCGGATCGCAGCAAGCGCGAAATCAGCATGGCCAGCGGCCACACGCTCAATACAAGGCTCGGACAAGACATCGGCGATGCCGATATCGATGCCGGGATACCGGTCTCGGTAGCGTGCCAAAACACCGGGTAACCACCCCGCTGCCAGGGAGGGCAGCAAGGCCAGCTCGACCCGGCCCCGCTGCAGGGTCGCGGCACTGCGCACGGCGGCCAACGCGCTCTGGATATCGGCCCTTATCCGCCGTGCGGACTCCAGAAAACCCTGCCCCTCTGGTGTGAGGTCGACATGGCGGGTGCTTCTGTCAAACAAGCGCAAGCCGAGGGCTTCTTCCAGGGTTCGTATGAGTGCACTGAAGGCGGGTTGCGACAAATGGCACAAGGCTGCGGCGCGGGTAAAGCTGCGTTGTTCTGCCAGCGCAATAAAAGCATCCAGCTGCCTACTGGAGAGGTGGGGGTCACTCATGTTGCGAGTCTTTTAATCTGATTCGCAGATTAATCTATCTTAAAAATCGATTTTACAAAATAGCCTTGGATTTTTAGACTGCACCGCAGGAGACCTAAAAAACATGGTGAACAACACCCCCTTTCGCATTGGTTGTGCCGCCGGCTTTTCGGGCGACCGCACGGATGCCGCCTTGCCTGTGGTGCGTTCTCTGATTGCGAGTGGCCTGCCGTCTTTCCTGATGTTTGAGACGCTGGCTGAACGCACCCTTGCATTGGCGCAACTGGCCCGCCGCACCTCGCCTGATGAGGGCTATGAGCCGCTGCTGGTGGACTTGCTGGAGCCTGTACTCGGACTGTGCCTGGACCACGGCATCCGCATCGTGAGCAATTTCGGTGCGGCGAACCCGTCGGGGGCCGCCACTCGCATCAAAGCGCTGGCTCAAAAGCTTGGACTACGTGCCCCCCGCGTGGCAGTGGTTGAGGGGGACGACTTGAGCGGTCTGGAGCACCGGGCCGTCTTGGAGCGAGCTCTAGGTGCATCGATGCCGACGGAGCCCATGGTGAGCGCCAACGCCTATATCGGTGCCCAGAGTATTGCTGGGGCCCTGCGCGCAGGCGCAGAAGTGGTTGTGTGCGGACGCGTCGCAGACCCTTCACTGGTACTGGGCCCGGCCCTTGCTCATTTTGGATGGGCGACCGACGATTGGGATCGTTTAGCCCGCGCCACCATGGCAGGCCATTTGTTGGAGTGCGGAGCGCAGGTCACGGGCGGATACTTTGCCGACCCCGGCTACAAAGATGTCCCCGATTTGGCGCAACTCGGTTATCCGATCGCGGAAATTGATGTGGAAGGGCACTGCACCATCACCAAACCGGTGGGGACTGGCGGTTGTATCAACGAGCAAACCGTCAAAGAGCAGCTGCTGTATGAGTTGCACGATCCATCGTCCTACCTTACGCCCGATGTCATTGCCGACATCACACAGGCCACGGTGCGCTCTTTAGGTCCGGATACGGTCCGGCTAGAAGGCGTAAAGGGGCATGCGCGCCCTGAACACCTGAAGGTCAATGTGTGTTTCGAGTCGGGCTGGTTTGCCGAGGGCGAAATTTCGTATGCCGGTCCCCGGGCCGAGAATCGTGCCCGCCTTGCCGCCCGAGTCCTGCAAGAGCGCCTGCAACACATTGGCGCATTGCGTATAGACCTGATTGGAGTCACCAGTGTGCTGGGGGATGACCACAGTCGCTGGTTGGCCTCAAGCCCCGGCAGTGCGGACACTTCGCGTGATGTGCGCCTGCGCGTGGCTATGCAACACCCTCAGCGTGACAGTGCACAGAAGTTGATCCGTGAGGTGACGGCGCTCTACACCTGCGGGCCGGCCGGGGGAGGCGGCGTACGCACCGCGCTGCGCCCCCGTCTGGGCACTGTTTCTTGTTTGGTGCCTCGCACTGCGGTGACCGAGCGTTTTCGCATGGTTGACTGACCGGATGAACCATCAAGCCCTGATTTATCTGTCATGAACGACTACATCACTATTCCGCTTTACCGCCTCGCCCACAGCCGCACAGGGGACAAAGGAAATCGCTCCAACCTGAGCGTGATCGCCTGGCATCCCGCCTTGTGGGAAGTTTTGGTAGCTCAGGTCACCGAGGCGGCAGTGGCACAACATTTCGCTTCGCGTCAGCCTCGCCGTGTGACGCGCTATTTATTGCCCGCCTTGCACGCCATGAACTTGGTACTGGACGACGTGCTCGACGGGGGCGTGAACGACTCGCTCAATCTGGATGGCCATGGCAAGGCCCTGAGTTACTGGCTTCTCGACCTACCCATCCAGTTACCCATCAGCTTGCAGCCTTATCTGGCAGGCACTGACGCCCAACCCGCAATTTCATAATTTCAACAAGGAGACAGCATGAAGACATTTCCCCATTCCCTCCCTACAAGCCGCCGCAGCGCTGCTGCCTTGGTGGCAGCCCTCGCTTTGGCCGGGCTTTCAGTCAACGGCGCCGCCTTTGCCCAGGGCACGTCTTATCCGAACAAGGCGGTTACGTTCGTCGTGCCGTTTGCGGCCGGCAGTGCAACCGACTTGTTGGCCCGCGCGTTGGGGCAAGCCATGAGCAACGACAGCAAGCAGCCGGTGATCGTGGACAACAAGGCAGGTGCCAGCGGGATGATCGCAGCCTCCGCTGTCGCAAAAGCAGCGCCTGACGGGTACAGCGTGTTGATTACGACAAACACCACCCACGCAGCCAATGAACACCTGTACAAAAAACTCTCCTATCACCCGGTGAAAGACTTCACCCCTGTGACCGGCCTGGGCAAAGGTGGGCAGGTGCTGGTGGTGAGCGCCAGCGCACCCTACAAGACGGTGGCGGAACTTTTGGCATTTGCCAAAAAGAACCCGGGCAAATTGAGCTTCGGGAGCGGGAGCTCATCCAGCCGCGTTGCCGGTGAGATGCTGCAGCAACTCGCAGGCGTAGAGCTTCTGCATGTGCCCTACAAGAGCAATCCTCTGGCCATTACGGATCTGCTGGGTGGACAGATCAACTTGATGATCACAGACACGGCCACCGGAATCCCCCAGATCAAAGCGGGCAAATTGCGTGCCCTGGGTTACTCGACGCCCAAGCGCAGCCCCATGTTGCCCGAAGTTCCGACGCTGGAAGAGGCCGGAGTCAAAGGGTATGACATGGGTTACTGGTTTGCTGCCTATGTACCTGCCAACACCCCGCCTGCGGTGGTGACTCGCTTGAACGAACTGCTGGCGGCTGCCACCAAGAGCCCTGCAGCCAAAGCGTTTTTTGAGAACAGTGGTTCAGAAGCCTGGACAAGCAGCCCAGAGGAGTTGGCAAAGTTCCAAGTCAGCGAGACGCAAAAGTGGGGCAACGTCATCAAGGCAGCGGGCATCGAGGCGGAATAGGGCGACCGGCCGCACCGCTTGTTTTGCAGTAAAAATGGCAGCTGACCCCCGCCGATAGGGCGTGGGTTGCTATTGAAAGAGGAGCGTAAATCGTGGCGCCTGCGGGGTGGAAGTGGCGTTCAGACTCCCTCCACCCGGCTCCCCGTCCGCCCCCAACCAGCAGCACCGGCACTTCCGGGTTTTGAAAACGCTGCACGACGTCGCCGCGCTGAGCGCGGCGGGTGTTGCCGGTCAGGCTCAAAACGGCAGGCGCAGTGTCGCGAGTGCATCGGTGATCAGTTCCAGCAGCACGGTGAACTGCGGTCGGCAACATACAGAGTGTGTTTGTCATACGGGCTGCGTAAACCAACCGAATACCGAGGAGCATTCACGTGTCCCCCCGATCCGACAACGACAGCCACAGCAAACCGGTACCAGCGCAGTCCTCTTATCATGGACGACACCGGTGCGGCTGAACGTCCATTTCTGCGCCGGGCTCTCCTAAAGAATGCTTCCATGCGCGTATTACTTGCCGAAGACGAAAACGAACTAGGTACCTGGCTGACCAAGGCACTGGCGCAAAGTGATTTCCAGGTGGACTGGGTGAACGATGGCCGCCAAGTCCGACGAAGCCTCAAGGCTACCAAATACGACGCCCTGATTCTCGATCTGGGACTGCCCGGTCTGGGCGGGCATGACGTGCTTTCAGATCTGCGCGAAGCGGACGAGCGCCTGCCTGTCCTCATCCTCAGCGCGCGGGACTCTCTCATGGAGCGTGTGAGTTGCCTGCACGGGGGCGCAGATGATTTTCTGGCCAAGCCCTTCGAGCTGACCGAGCTGGAGGCGCGCCTTATTGCGCTGGTCCGCCGCTCTCGCGGCATCGAACACCCGCGCTTTGCCTGTGGCCCCTTGAGTTACGACAGTGCGACCAAGCAGTTCCGCCTGCAGCATGAGCCCTTGACACTGACCCCGCGCGAGCACGCTGTGCTGCGCGCACTGATTCAGCATAGTGGCGAGGCCCTGTCCAAGCGCGAGTTGGTCGAGCGCGTGTTCTCGGATGAGCAGGACGTCAGCCCCGAGGCCATCGAGGTTCTGGTGCACCGCCTGCGCAAACGGCTGGACGCGTCGCCGGTCCACATCACCACCCTGCGTGGCATGGGCTATATGTTGGAATGCGCACCATGAGCGAGGTCGATCCGCTTCAGGCAGGCACTGTTCCGTACCAACCCCTGCGGCCCCTGCTGCGCTGGATGGGTGGAAGCATCCGGCGCAAGTTGTTGCTGGTGTTGGTGCCGGGCATGCTGCTGGTGTTTTCGGCCGAGCTGTGGCTGGCCTGGCGCACTGCCAGCGAAGCCGCCGACGCAGCCTATGACCGTTCTTTGCTGGGTGCTGTCAAGTCGATCGACTCCAGCATCTCGACGGCCAGTGGCGGTTTGGGGGTGGAGTTGCCGTACCGCATGTTGAAGTTTTTCGAACTGACCGCCAACGGACAGGTGTACTACCGCGTGGCCACGGAGGATGGTTTGGTCGAGATTGGCAGCTCTGCACTCCCGCTTCCGCCCAAACCATTGCTGGACGGTGTTCCCCAGTTTCATGAGGGCATGTACTTTGGCGAGCCGGTGCGGGTTGGCAGCTATGCGCGGGAGTTGACGACGCCACTAGCTGGCCAGTCTGCACCTCAGCGGGTGGTGGTCCAAGTCGCGGAAACGCTCGAAGCGCGCACTGATTTCAGGCGGAGTTTGGTGTTGAATTCTGTGGCGCGCGACTTTCTGCTGGTCGCCGTGGCAACCACGTTGTTCGGTCTCACCATTGCCTGGGCCATGCGCCCGCTGGCCCGTTTGCTCCGCGATGTGGAGGCGCGCGCCCCCGAGGACCTGACGCCCATGCGCAGCGATGCCGTGCCCGCTGAATTGCTGCCGTTGGTGGGCGCCATCAACCATCACATTGAACGCAACCGTGAACACACAGAGGCGCGTCGCCAGTTTGTAGACGATGCATCCCACCAGCTGCGCACCCCGTTGACGACGCTGGCGACCCAGGTAGCCTACGCACAGCGCGAGGCAGACCCGGCTGCCCTGCGGGTGGTGATGGACAACATCCGCCAGCAGTTGGATGAGACTATCCGCCAGACCAACCAAATGCTCTCACTGGCCAAGGCCGACAGTGCTGCGCCCGAGCCTGAGGCGCTGGATGCCGTGGTGCTGGCTGAGGACATGGTGCGCCGCTGGTGGCCCATCGCCCGCGAGCAGGGGGTGGACCTGGGTCTGCACGCCCCGGCAGACACGCTGCCCTTTCTGGGTGAATCCGGTTTGTTGAAAGAGGCGCTCTCCAACCTGCTGCACAACGCCATCCGGCATGGCGGCGCGGGCTGCCACGTCACGTTGGCGGTGGCTGGTGAGGAGCAGGCGGTGCGTTTTAGTGTGGTCGACGATGGCCCCGGCCTGCCGCCCGAGGACTTGGCGCGTGCTGGTGAACGCTTCTTTCGGGGGCGTAACGGCCAGTTGCCAGGCTCCGGCCTGGGGCTGGCGATTGCGCGCACCGTAGCCCAGCGCCATGCAGGCACCTTGCAGGTGCGCCCGGGGCCCGAGGGACGCGGACTGGCGGTGATCCTTCACCTCGCACAGACCCGGGACATGGACATGAGCGCCCGCAACTAAAGCTCGGGTAAACCCTCAAAAAATCACTCCGCCGCTGAAAGCGTTCTGAAAGTGCGCTTTTTCTACAGTGCGGCTATCGCAGCCTGACCGCTGCGAGCGCCCCCACATTCCAAGGAGACACATTCATGCGCATCGCTTCCAAATTCATCGCCGTCGCCGTATCTGCCATGGCACTCACGGCTACAGCCGGCCCGCTTGACAAGACCGAGTGCATCGCACCGGCCAAGCCGGGTGGTGGTTTTGATCTGACCTGCAAGCTCGTCCAGAGCGCACTGCAGGACGGAAAGTTCATTGCCGACCCCATGCGGGTGACCTACATGCCCGGCGGCATCGGTGCTGTGGCTTACAACACCGTGATCGCGCAAAAGCCCGACGCGGCCAACGCCATCATCGCTTTCTCAGGTGGCTCTCTCTTGAGCCTGGCACAAGGCAAGTTTGGCCGCTATACCGAGAACGACGTGCGCTGGCTTGCCGCCATTGGCACGGACTACGGTGCGGTGGTGGTGGCAGAGAATTCGCCATTCAAGACCCTGAAGGATGTGATGGCTGCCATGAAGGCCGACCCCTCCAAAGTGGTCCTGGGTGCTGGCGGCACCGTCGGCAGCCAGGATTGGATGAAGGCCGCTTTGACCGCGCGCGCTGGGGGCGTGAATCCCAAAACCATGCGCTACGTCGCTTTTGAAGGTGGCGGCGAGGCGCTGACAGCCTTGCAAGGGGGACATATCCACGTATTTACCGGCGACGCTGCCGAAGCGGGCCAGCAGATCAAGGCCGGCGCCAAAGTACGCATTCTGGCCGTGATGAACGACAAGCGCCTGAGTGGCGACATGGCCAACATTCCCACGGCGGTGGAACAGGGTTTTGATGTGAACTGGCCCATCGTGCGCGGCTTCTACGTTGGCCCCAAAGTCAGCGATGCAGACTACAAGACGTGGACAGATACCTTTAACAAGCTCTTAGCTACTCCCGCCTACGACAAGTTGCGCAGCGAACGCGGCCTGTTTCCCATGGCGCTGACCGGTGCGCCCCTCGACACCTACGTCAAGAAGCAAGTCGAGGGTTACCGCAAGATGGCGGAAGACTTCGGTTTGAACGTGGTCCCTGCCAAGTGAGTGTGAATCGCTTGGTTTGCCCCTGAATCTTTCATATTGCCAAGTTGCACCTTGGCCAGGTCCCGCGGGTGTGTCCTGCGGGACCTTGGGCGAATGACGCCCGTTCCCTTGATATCTCCGGAGTTTCCCCATGAGTGACCGCCTGCTCGGTGCTGTCTGTATTGTTGCGTCTGCCGCCATGGCTTGGGCTGCGCAAGACTACGCTGCCGCCATTTCTTATGAACCTGTGGGGCCCCGCGCTTTCCCGCTGCTGCTGTCTGCCTGCATGAGCCTGTGTGGCCTGTGGCTGGTGCTTCGCCCGGCGCAAGGGGCTGGGGCTTTTCGTGGTGTCCCGTGGACTGCTACTGCCTTGTGCGCTGGCGCTGTGCTGGCATACGCCATACTGTTCCAGTGGATGGGGTTTGCGCTGGCTACAGCGCTGATGGCGCTGCCCGTGGGCATGGCTTTTGGCGGCAGCTGGAGACAGTCTCTCGCCGGTGGTGCCGGATTGGGCGTTGCTTTGTACCTGCTGTTCGACAAACTGCTGGATGTGGTGCTGCCCATCGGTCCCATCACTGCACTGCTGGGAGGGAATTAGTATGGAAGTCTTGCAACACCTCGCCACCGGTTTTGGCGTGGCACTTACGCCTACCAACCTGCTGATCGCTGCCATGGGCTGCTTTATCGGCACCATTGTCGGCCTGTTGCCGGGCCTGGGCCCGATCAATGGCGTGGCCATCCTGATGCCTTTGGCTTTCGCCATGAAGCTGCCGCCTGAGGCGTCCCTGATTCTGCTGGCTGCTGTTTACATCGGCTGTGAGTATGGCGGCCGCATTTCTTCGATCCTGCTGAATGTGCCGGGTGACGCCGGCGCCATCATGACCGCGCTGGATGGTTATCCCATGGCCCGCAACGGCCAGGGCGGCGTGGCGCTCTCCATCTCGGCCTGGAGTTCATTTGTCGGCTCCTTGATCGCCACGGTGGGTATTGTGCTGTTCGCACCCTTGCTGGCGCAGTGGGCGCTGTCATTTGGTCCGGCAGAGTACTTTGCGCTGATGTGCTTTGCATTCGCCTGCATTGCCGGACTCATGGGGGAATCGCCGGTCAAGGCTGCGCTGGCGGCCATCATCGGCCTTTCCATGAGCTGCGTGGGCCTAGACTCGAACTCTGGTGTCTACCGCTTTACCGGGGGCGATGTCCATCTCTCCGATGGCATCCAGTTTGTCGTTGTGGTGATTGGTGTTTTCTCCATCAGCGAACTGCTGCTGATGCTCGAACAGCACCACAGCAGCAGCGGAATCATCACACAGACCGGACGGATGATGTTCAACCTGAAGGAGCTGGCACACACCTGGTGGGGCACGGTGCGCTCTAGCGTGGTGGGGTTTGCAGTGGGGGTATTGCCCGGCGCGGGTGCGACCATCGCCAGTGCCATGACCTACTCCATGGAGAAAAGTCTGACTGACAAAGACAACACTTTCGGCAAAGGTGATATCCGTGGTGTGGCAGCACCTGAGGCTGCCAACAACGCAGCAGCCACCGGATCGTTTGTACCCATGTTGACCCTGGGTGTGCCCGGCTCGGGCACGACGGCGGTGATGGTGGGGGCCCTCTCGCTCTACAACATCACGCCGGGTCCGGCGCTGTTCAGCCAACAGCCTGATCTGGTATGGGGCCTGATCGCATCCTTGTTCGTGGCCAACGTTATCTTGTTGCTGCTCAATATTCCGCTGGTGGGGGTGTTTACCAAAGTGCTCCGCGTGCCGAACTGGTTGTTGGTGCCAGGCATCGTCGCCGTGAGTAGTGTGGGCGTGTATGCCGTGCACGCCACCACCTTTGACCTGATTCTGATGAGCGGACTGGGCTTTGTGGCCTACCTGTTGCGCAAACAAGGCATTCCGATGGCGCCATTGATCCTCGGTTTTGTGTTGGGTGACATGATGGAGCAAAACCTGCGTCGCGCACTGTCCATCAGCAACGGCGACAGCAGCATTCTGGTGGGCAGCCCCATCACACAGGGGTTGTGGTTGGCTGCGGTGTTGATGTTGGTAGTGCCCGTCACACTGCGTGTCTGGGGCAGCAAGCGCAGTAGCGCAGCGTCTTTGTGAAACCCAGGGGGCAGCCTGTTCAATCCGAGCTGACAGGTGCGGATGGCAGGCCATTTGATGCCTAAACCCCCTCCACCCGGCCCCCCGTCCGCCCCCAGCGCCGGGCGGCCTCTTCCGGCGTTTGGCCTTGCTCCATGAGGGTGCCGAGCGGCGCAAGCAACGCTTGCAAATCGGCTTCATCAAACTTGGCAGCGCCTTCGGCGTCGTGGCCGAGCACGCTCTCAGACAGGGCGAGTTTGCGGGCCTGCAGTTCCAGCATGCGTTCTTCGATGCTGCCTTCCACCACCAGTTTGTAGACGAACACCGGCTGGTCCTGGCCGATGCGGTGGGCGCGGGCGGTGGCTTGTTCTTCCACGGCAGGGTTCCACCACGGGTCCATGTGGATGACGGTGTCGGCGGCGGTGAGGTTCAGGCCGACGCCACCGGCTTTCAGGCTGACCAGCAGCACCGGTATTTCTTGGTTTTGAAAACGCTGCACGACGTCGCCGCGCTGGGCGGGGCGGGTGTTGCCGGTCAGGCTCAAGAAGGACAGGCGCAGCGCGGAGAGGGCATCTGCAATCAGCTCCAACAGCTCGGTGAACTGGGAGAACACCAGCACGCGGCGACCTTCATCGACCAGCGGCACCAAAAGGTCTGTGAGCGCATGCAGTTTGGCGCGCTCCATGTCGGGCGCAATATCGCTGCCCTTCACCAGGTAGGGATCGCAACACACCTGCCGCAGCTTGAGCAGCGCATCGAGGATGCTGATCTGCGCCCCGGCAAAGTTCTGCCGTTGCAGCACGCGGCGCACTTGTTTGTCGGCGGCCACGCGCACGCTTTCGTAAAGTTCGCGTTGGCGGCCCTGCAGTTGCACGCGCTGGATGACTTCGGTGCGCGGCGGCAGCTCAGTGGCCACGTCTTGCTTGCGGCGGCGCAGGATGAAGGGGCGCACGCGCTGGGCGAGCAGGGCGGCGCGCACGGTTTCGCCGTTCTCTTCAATCGGTTTGCGCCAGCGGGCGGCAAAGCTGCGCTGGTCGCCCAGAAAGCCGGGCATCAGCCAGTCGAACTGGGCCCAGAGTTCGCCCAGGTGGTTTTCCAGCGGGGTGCCGGTCAGGCACAGGCGGTGGCGGCTTTGCAGCTGGCGCAAGGCGCGGGCGCTGCGGCTGGCCGCGTTTTTGACCATCTGCGCCTCATCCAGAATGACCAGATGGAAGGGCTGCGCGGCCAGCACATCGATGTCGCGCCACAGCAGCGGGTAGGTGGTGAGCACCAAGTCGTGTGCGGGCATGTCGGCAAACAGCGCAGCGCGGTCCGGGCCGTGCAGGTTCAGCACCCGCAAGTCCGGCGCCATGCGCGTCGCCTCGGCCTGCCAGTTGAACAGCAGCGAGGTGGGCAGTACCACGAGCACCGGGCGATCCAGCCTGCCAGCCTGTTTCTCCAGCAGCACATGGGCCAGCGCTTGGGCGGTTTTGCCCAAGCCCATGTCGTCGGCCAAGATGCCGCCCAAGTGCTGCGCGCGCAGATATTGCAGCCAAGCCAAGCCTTCGAGTTGGTAGGGGCGCAGTTGCACTTGCAAGCCGGCAGGCGCCTCTACCGGTTGGGGCTGGCCTATGGTGTGCAGGCGCTTGGCCAAAGCGGCCAGACCCACATCGCCTTCCAGTTGCCAGCCTTGGTGGACGCCCACGCGCGAGGCTTCCAGCAGGCTGGCGCGCAGGGTGTTGATGCGGCGGGCTTCCCATGCGCCCAGCTGGATGGGGCCCTTGGGCGCCATGCGCTGTGGGTCGGTCAGCAAGTCCACCATGGCGCCGACGATGGCTTTGAGCGGGCCGGCTTCGGCGTCAATGCGCTTGCCGCCCGGCGCGCGCAGCGAGACGGTGGCCAGGTCGTCCAGCGTGTCAAGGTAGTTGCGGATCAACCAGCGCGGGTCGCGCTTGATGAGGTTGGCCAGCATGGGGGCGAGGTCCAGCGTTTCGCCATCAATCTCGATACCCAGGCTCAGCAGCCATTCGCCTTCGCGACCCGGCAGGGCCAGCTTTTCGACGCCGCGTGCGGGTTTCACCAAGGGGCTGTCCAGCACTTTGCCCAATACTTCTCCAGTGTCAGGGCTCAGGATGAGCTTCCAGCGCTCTACAGCCACGCTTTCGTGCGCAAAGCCGGGTTGCACCACCACCGTCCAGCCTTGGGCTTGGAGCTGGGGCACCTGGTCGGCCCAGAAGTCACCAAAGTGGTCTTCCTGCGGCAGCGTCCACACGCTGCCCAGATGCGGGCGCTGCTTTTGGCTGCGCCACTGGAAGGTGGCGTCTGCCAGCGGCACAAAGCCCATGTCCCACACCGCGTCCATGGCGTCGGCCTCTGCCACCAGGTTGCGCTGCAAGCGCACCACCGGGCCGCCGGTGTCGAACAACTCTTCAAACTCCGCCGGGCGGCTGTTGAGGATGGAGCTGGGGGCGGGTGTCTCCCAGCGGTCGCCGGTCGGGGTGCGGTAGGTCCAGTCGAACTGCGCGAGCGTCACGCTGTCGCCACGCGGCCCCAACTTGCCCTGGGGCTTGAGGCCCAGCAAGCCTTCGCCCCGGCCCAGCGTCATCAGTATGATGCGGGGGCGGAACTGGCCGATAACGGCGCCATCAGCGTCGGGCTCCGGGTGGCTTGGGTCAGCAGGCAGAGGCGGTGTGCGCTTGCGGTTCATAATCAAAACGGCTGCTGGGGCAGATTGGGTGTGCGCGAGCAGCTATCAAAAGAGGAGCAAATCTTCGTCAATGCCTGCAGGTCAAATGCCCATGCTCTGCAGCGTGACCAGGCCCTTGGGCGTTTTGAGCGTGGCGCTCAGGTTGGCCGGGCCCTCCGAGATGGCCACGCCTTCCAGACCGATCGCCGCATAGGCGGCTTGCAGTTTGGCCGCACTCGGGTGGCTCACCGCGATGCTGTCCAGGCTGACGCGGCTGCGCGGCAGGCTGTTGCGCGGGTGCAGGCGCTGGGGCTCGACGTCGTCCGGTTTACCCCATTGGATGAGCGTGGGCAGGCAGCCTTCAAACAGGCGGTAGCCGTCTTCGCGCACTGTGATTTGCCAGTGCAGCACGCCTTTGCGCGAGTGGCGGCTGGCGGGCATGGCCGGGCCGCGGTCGATGCCCAGGCCCTTGAGTGCGATGCGGGCGGGCAGCATCTCGTCGGTGCCGGCCACAAAGTGCACCAAGCGTGGCTCCTTGGCAACTGCTGCACGCAGCTCGGGGTTGTCGAGGTCAAACCAGCGCTTGGCGTTGGGGTTGGCCGGGCCCTTGGCGCCGGGGTTGATGGCAATGATCTCGAAATACGCCAGCGGGTGGGCGGGCGTCGCGATCTTAAAGAGTTTGTTATGGGTGCCGAACTGGCTGTGTTCGCCGCCGGCTTCCGGGGTGATGCCGAGGGTGGCTTCGCACCACTGCACACCCTGCTCCAGAGTGTGGGCTGCAACGACGAGGTGGTCTATCTGTGTTTTCATCGCCGCACGATACCACCCCGGCGCCGTCTCAAACTTCTAGCGGCTGACCCACTTCACCAAGAAGTTCAGCAGTTTGATGCGGCCCGCCGTGTAGGGCGGGAAGAACATGCGGATGCTGGGCAGCCAGCCGCCCTTGAGCACCGCGCGCTCGTGCGAGAAGGCCTTGAAGCCGTAAATGCCGTGCGAGCTGCCGATGCCGGAGTTGTTGACCCCGCCGAAGGGCAGGTTGCCGTGGGCCACGTGCAGCACGCAGTGGTTCACGCAGGCGCCGCCGGAGCTGGTGTTGGTGAGTACGGTGTCAATGTTGCTCTGGTTGCTGCTCCAGATATACAGGGCCAGCGGCTTCTGGTCGGCATTGATGGAGGTGATGACCTGCTGCAGGTCGGTGTAGGGAATGATGGGCAGCACCGGGCCGAAAATTTCCTCCTGCATCAGGGTGGAGTCCATGGGCACGTTGTCGACCAGGGTCGGGGCGATGTAGTTGCCGGCGGTGTCCACCTCGCCGCCACTCAGCACCCGTGCGCCGCGCGACGTGGCGTCTTTGAGCAGGCCTTCGATGCGCTGTGTGTGGCGCTGGTTGATAATGTGGGTGAAGTCTGCGTTGCTGCGCTGGCTCTGGGCGCTGTCGCCATAGCGGGCTTTGATGACGGCCTGGCAAGCCGTCACGAAAGCATCTCGCACCGAGGCGTGCACATACAGGTAGTCGGGCGCCACACAGGTCTGGCCGGCGTTGACAAACTTGCCCCACATGATGGTTTCAGCCGCTTTTTGCAGGTCGGCGGTCTCGTCCACGATAGTGGGGGACTTGCCGCCTAGTTCCAGGGTCACGCTGGTCAGGTTTTTGGCCGCAGCCGCCATGACCACCTTGCCCACGGCGGGTGAGCCGGTAAAGAAGATGTGGTCAAACGGCATGGCCAGAAGGGCCTGCGAGGTGGCCAGTGCCCCTTCAAACAAAGCCACTTCATGTGCCGGGAAGGCCTTGGCCACGATGCTGGCCAGCACTTGGGCCACGCGCGGCGCCATCTCCGAGGGCTTGAGGATGGCGGTGTTGCCTGCCGCCAAGGCGGACACCAGCGGGCTGAGCATCAGGTACAGGGGGTAATTCCAGGGCGCAATGATCAGGCAGCGGCCGCGGGGCTGGTACTGCACATGGGCGCTGTTGCCCATGGTGAGTTCGGTGGCGCGAATGCGGGTAGGGCGCATCCAGCCCTTGAGGCATTTGATGTTGTGGCGAATTTCGTCCAGGCTGGGCACGATTTCGGTGCCGTCTACTTCAAAGCGGGGTTTGTGAAAGTCGGCGGCAAAGGCTTCGTAAAGCGCCTCTTTGTGCGCCATCAGGCTGGTGCGCAGCCGCTCTAAACGTTCAATGCGTTCGGTTGCGGTGGACTGGCGCCAGGCCAGCGCAGTGGCCCGCTGAGCCTCGAAGGTGGTTTGCATCAGTTGCGGGTCGGCGTCTTGATTGGCTTGGCTCATGCGGTGGCTCCTGGCAATAGAGGGGGGCGCGCGCGCTTATTCTGTGGCGCTGCGCTTTGGCAGCAGGCATTGTGGGGGCAAGTGCAGGGGCCCGCTGTCGCTGGAGTGCAGTTTTGAGCCGCTACTCCAAACCAGATGGGGGTTGACCCTAGGCCGCTTGGCGAAACGTCAGGTTGATGCGGCAAGCGCCCGTCAAAGGGTGGTTGCCATGCGGCACAGCGCGCACTCCGTGGTAGCGCAGCCTGGCCGGGCCACCCCACACCAGCACATCGCCATGGTGCAACAACACGGTTTGCACCGGCTCGCCCCGCTCCAGCCCGCCCAACTCGAACACGGCCGGAAGACCCAGCGACACCGACACGATGGGCGCCCCGTAATCCACCTCGTTTTTGTCTTGGTGCAGGGTCATGCGGGCACCCGGCGCATAGCGGTTGATCAGGCACGCATCTGCCTCAAAACCGGGGTAGCCGGCAAGCGCTGCCATGCGGCTGGCCAAGGTTTTGAAGGCTTGCGGCATGGCCGGCCAAGGAGCGCCAGTGAGCGGGTCAAAGCGCTGGTATCGATAACCCGCTGCATCGCTCACCCATCCCCAAGGTCCGCAATTGCTCATGGCCACCGACATGCGAAGCCCGCCCGGCGTGCTGAGGTGGCGCCACGGGCTGATCTGGGTGATGAGTTGTACCTCCGCCCACAGCGCAGGAGCGTCCGCAACGGCGATGCCGGCCAAGGCGTAAGCGCCAGGGCAAAGTATGTGGGGCGGTGCAGGGGTGGGCGACGAGTCGCCAAAGAGATCGAGGTTCACAGTGAACCCAGTCAAGGTGCGCCGATGTGGCGACTTGGCTTTTCAGGGCTGCTGTTCGGTGTTGACCCGACGGGCGCCGTCAAAGCGCTTGGCCCAATAGCTGATACCCATGTCTTCCACCCGCACTTCGGCACCTGGCTTGGGGGCGTGGATGAATTTGCCGTTGCCGACATAAATGCCAACGTGACTGAAGGTACGGCGCATGGTGTTGAAGAACACCAAATCGCCGGGTTGCAACTCGTGTTTGTCAATTTTTTGAGTAGCCGCAGCTTGCTCAGAAGCCTGGCGTGGCAGCAGCAGTCCGGCAGTTTGCTGGTAAATAGCGCGCACAAAGCCGCTGCAATCAAAACCGATGTCGGCCTCGGTGCCGCCGCGTTTGTAGGGCACACCCAGAAACGCCATCGAGTTCATTACCAGTTCGGTAGCGCGGTTACCAACTTTGTTGCCGACATCACCAATCCGGGACAGCAAGCCGCGCTCCGCCAATAAGCGGGACATGTCATCGCTGGGGGCGGGGGATTGTTGGGCGTGGGCGACGCTCAAAGTGAGCATCAGGGCACAGGCAAGGAAAAAACGCATCGGCGCACTCTAGTGGGGGAGGGCCAGTGTGTCAAGCGGTCAGATACATTTGATTTCACCTCTAACGCATTGATTCGCTTGGATATTCTGTGTGGGGCGGGATAACCCGGAGGCCCTGACCGCTCGAGAGGTTATGCTCGCGCTACGTTTTTTGAGAAGGATTTCGCTATGTTGATGGATGTCGACACAAGCCAGTTGGTGCTGGTGGACTACCAGGCGCGTTTGATGCCCGCCATGTTTGAATCTGAATTGGTGCTGGGCAATGCGGTGCGTTTGGCCAAGCTGGCGGCTTTAATGGAAGTGCCTGCTTTTTATACAGAGCAAAACCCAGGCGGCCTGGGTCATACGGTGCCCGATTTGGCAGCCGCGCTGGCCGAAGCGCGTGCCAAGGTGCTGAACAAAATGCAGTTCAGCGCGATTGAAGAAGGCTTGGGCGAATGGTTGCGCCCACCGGCCAAGCCGGTGCAGGGCAACGCCCGCAGCTTGCCCAAGCATTTGCAGAAGCCGCCGGCATCTGAGCGCGGTGCCATTGTGATTGCCGGTTGTGAAGCTCATGTGTGTTTGATGCAAACCGCGCTCGATTTGCTGGAAGACGAGTTTGAAGTGTGGGTGGTGACCGATGCCTGCAGCTCACGCACCGAGCGCAATCGTGACGCTGCCTTTGACCGGCTGGCCGGCGCTGGTGCCGAACTGGTAACCACTGAAATGGTGGTCTTTGAATGGATTCGCACGGCGGAGCACCCGGTATTTAAAGAGGCGCAAGCGCTGATCAAGTAATCAGCGCCGAGCAGCGCTCTTGATGCCCGGTAAAGGCGGACCCATCAGCATGGGCCGCCTTTTTTTATGGCCATACGGCTAGCGGGGCTTGGGCGGAACCGGAGTCAGCTTGCCGCAAGTTGCTTATCCATAATTATGAATTCAGTTTTATGGACCCGACTGGAGACAAACAATGACAGGCTACGCCGATTTTTACCGCCGTTCCATCGATGACCGCGATGGCTTTTGGTCTGAACAGTCCGGGATGATCGACTGGCGCACCCAGCCCACCCAAGTGTGCGACTACAGCCGGCCCCCTTTCGCCAAATGGTTTGTCGGCGGAACCACCAATCTCTGCCACAACGCCGTCGACCGGCACCTGATAACCCGCCCGGACCAGCCCGCGTTGATTGCCGTCTCTACTGAAACCAATACCGAGCAGGTGTACTCCTTTGCACAACTGCACGCGGAAGTGCAGCGCATGGCCGCAGCATTGCAAGCCTTGAGCGTCAAGCAAGGTGACCGGGTTCTGATCTACATGCCCATGATTGCCGAGGCATCGTTTGCTATGCTGGCGTGTGCCCGGATTGGTGCGATCCACACGGTGGTGTTTGGCGGCTTTGCTGCAGGCTCACTCGCTTCACGCATTGAAGACGCTTCACCGGTGGTGATCGTGAGTGCAGATGCCGGCTCACGCGGCGGCAAAGTGGTGGAGTACAAGCCCTTGCTGGATGAGGCGATTGCCACCTCCAGCCACAAGCCAGCCGCGGTGCTGATGGTGGACCGCAAGCTGGCTCCGATGCCGCTGGTCGCCGGGCGGGATCACTTGTGGGCTGAGTTGCGCCAAGCGCACTTGGAAACCCAAGTTCCGTGCGTCTGGCTGGATTCAGCCCATCCCAGCTACACCTTGTACACCAGCGGCACCACCGGCAAACCCAAGGGGGTGCAGCGCGATACCGGAGGCTACGCAGTGGCCTTGGCGGCCAGCATGAAGCATATTTTTTGCGGCAACCCGGGGGAAACCTTCTTTTCCACCAGCGACATTGGTTGGGTGGTGGGGCACAGTTACATCATTTATGGCCCTTTGATTGCCGGCATGGCCACCATCATGTACGAGGGACTGCCAACTAAGCCTGACGGCGGAGTGTGGTGGAGCCTGGTCGAGAAATACAAGGTGACCGTCATGTTCAGCGCGCCGACCGCGGTGCGGGTGCTCAAGAAACAAGACCCGGCGCTGTTGAGTAAATATGACCTGTCGAGCCTGCGGGCCCTGTTTTTGGCCGGAGAGCCGCTCGATGAGCCGACCGCCCAATGGATCAGCCAGAGCTTGGGCAAGCCCATCATCGACAACTATTGGCAAACAGAGACCGGCTGGCCGATCCTGACGATAGCGAACGGGGTTGAAAAAGCGCCGAGCAAGTTCGGCAGCCCAGGTGTGGCAATGTATGGCTACGACATCAAGCTTATCGATGAAAACACCTCGGAAGAGCTGACCGGTCCTGATCAAAAAGGCGTGGTGGCGATAGAGGGCCCATTGCCGCCAGGGTGCATGCAAACTGTGTGGCGTGATGACGAGCGTTTCGTAAAGACGTACTGGAGCAGCATTCCCGGCAAGCAGCTCTACAGCACCTTCGACTGGGCTGTTCGAGACAAGGATGGTTACTTCTTTATTCTGGGCCGCACCGACGATGTGATCAACGTGGCGGGCCACCGTTTGGGCACCCGGGAGATTGAAGAAAGCATTTCCAGCCATCCCAATGTGTCTGAAGTTGCCGTGGTGGGGGTGGCAGACGCGCTCAAGGGGCAGGTGGCGGTGGCCTTTGTGGTGGTGAAAGATGCCAGTGGTTTGGGCGATGAGGCTGCGAAACTCAAGCTGGAAGGCGACATCATGAAAGTGGTGGACCAGTCGATTGGTGCCGTGGGGCGCCCCGCGCGGGTGCGGTTTGTCTCGGTTCTCCCCAAAACCCGGAGTGGCAAGTTGCTGCGCCGCGCCATTCAGGCAGTGTGCGAGGGGCGCGATCCCGGTGACCTGACCACCATGGAAGATCCTGGCGCATTGCAGCAGATCCGCGAGCTGCTCGCATAAATCGGCATGAGGGTATGCACAAAGTGCATACCCTCGCCAAGTCTTTACTATCCCTCAAAATCATTCAGTGGCACAATTCGCGCTGCAATGAAGGCCCTTCCCATGCCACAGTCGCATCCGCCAATCGGTTCAGCCGTGTCGCGGAAGGTTAATTAACCAGCTTTAACCAGCTTATGTTCCCTGAAGGGGAACGGAGGTCAGCGCAAGATGAGTGATTCAAACTCCAAAGGGGCGAACACGGGTTCCACCGTGTACCAAACCTATCAAAACAACACCTACCTGTTTGGTGGCAATGCTCCCTACGTCGAAGAGATGTATGAGAACTATTTGGCCAACCCCGGTAGCGTTCCCGACACATGGCGCGATTATTTCGACGCGCTGCAACACGTTCCCGCCTCTGACGGCAGTACAGCCAAAGACGTAGCCCACATGCCCGTGATCAACGCATTCGTTGATCTGGCTAAAAAAGGCGTCAAGCAGACCGTGGTTGCCACCGGTGCCGATTCCGAAATGGGCCGCAAGCGCACTGCAGTGCAGCAGTTGATTGCGGCCTACCGCAATGTGGGCGCACGTTGGGCTGATTTGGACCCTTTGAAGCGCATCGAGCGCGATGACATCCCCGAACTGGAGCCCTCGTTTTACGGCTTCAGCGATGCAGACCAGGAAACGGTCTTCAACATTAGCAACACATTCTTCGGCAAAGAATCCATGAGCCTGCGTGAGCTCATGAACGCTTTGCGTGAAACCTACTGCGGCACGATTGGCGTGGAGTACATGTACACCACCGACCAGAACCAGAAGCGCTGGTGGCAGCAAAAGCTGGAGGCAACCCGCAGCAAGCCCCAGTTCAACGCAGAAAAGAAAAAACACATCCTCGAGCGCCTGACTGCGGCTGAAGGCTTGGAGCGCTACTTGCACACCAAGTATGTGGGCCAGAAGCGCTTCTCCCTGGAAGGTGGTGAGAGCTTTATCGCCGCCATGGACGAGCTGATTCAGCAAGCCGGCGCCAAGGGTATCCAGGAAATCGTGATCGGCATGGCCCACCGCGGCCGTCTGAACGTGCTGGTGAACACCCTGGGCAAGATGCCTGCGGACCTGTTCGCTGAGTTTGACCACACTGCGCCCGAAGACCTGCCTGCCGGTGACGTGAAGTACCACCAGGGTTTCAGCTCGGACGTGTCCACTGCTGGCGGCCCCGTTCACTTGTCTCTGGCGTTCAACCCATCTCACCTGGAAATTGTGAACCCGGTGGTGGAAGGCTCCGTGCGCGCCCGTATGGACCGCCGTGACGACCCCAAGGGCTCACAAGTGTTGCCAGTGCTGGTGCATGGCGATGCGGCTTTCGGCGGTCAGGGTGTGAACCAGGAAACACTGGCTTTGGCTCAGACCCGTGGTTACACCACAGGCGGCACTGTCCACATCATCATCAACAACCAGATCGGTTTTACGACGTCTGACCCGCGTGACATGCGCTCCAGCGCGTTCTGTACCGATATCGTGAAGATGGTCGAGTCTCCCGTGTTGCACGTGAATGGTGATGACCCGGAAGCCGTGGTGTTGGCGACCCAGCTGGCGCTGGAGTTCCGCATGGAGTTCCGCCAGGACGTGGTGGTTGACATCACCTGCTACCGCAAGCTGGGCCACAACGAGCAAGACACGCCTTCGCTCACACAGCCTTTGATGTACAAAAAGATCAGTGCCCACCCCGGCACCCGCAAGTTGTACGCAGACAAGCTGGCCGCTCAAGGTTTGGGTGCCGAGCTTGGTGACTCCATGGTCAAGGAATACCGCGCAGCCATGGACGCCGGCAAGCACACCGTGGACCCCGTACTGACCAACTTCAAGAGCAAGTACGCGGTGGACTGGTCTCCATTCCTCGGCAAAAAGTGGACGGACGCTGGCGACACCGCCATACCGTTGACCGAGTGGAAGCGTTTGTCTGAAAAGCTGACAACCATTCCTGAAAGCGTCACACCTCACCAGCTGGTGAAAAAGGTCTACGACGATCGCGCAGCCATGGGCCGCGGCGAAATCAATGTGGATTGGGGCATGGGCGAGCACATGGCCTTCGCATCCTTGGTGGCCAGCGGCTACCCCGTGCGCTTGTCGGGCGAAGATTGCGGACGCGGTACCTTTACCCACCGCCATGCTGTGATTCACGACCAGAAGCGTGAAAAATGGGATGCTGGTACCTATGTGCCTTTGCAAAACGTGGCCGACAAGCAGGCTCCGTTTGTTGTAATCGACTCCATCCTGTCTGAAGAGGCTGTGTTGGGCTTTGAGTACGGCTACGCATCCAACGACCCGAACACCTTGGTGATCTGGGAAGCCCAGTTCGGCGACTTCGCCAACGGCGCTCAGGTGGTAATCGACCAGTTTATTGCGTCCGGCGAAGTGAAGTGGGGCCGTGTAAACGGCATCACGTTGATGCTGCCGCACGGCTACGAAGGCCAAGGCCCTGAGCACAGCTCTGCGCGTCTGGAGCGCTTCATGCAATTGGCAGCTGACACCAACATGCAGATCGTGCAGCCGACTACGGCCAGCCAGATCTTCCACGTGTTGCGTCGTCAGATGGTGCGCAACCTGCGCAAGCCGTTGATCATCATGACGCCCAAGAGCTTGTTGCGTAACAAAGACGCGACATCTCCACTGTCCGAGTTCACCAAGGGTGCGTTCCAAACCGTCATCCCTGAGAGCAAAGAGCTCAAGGGCGACAAGGTCAAGCGCGTGATTGCCTGCTCTGGCAAGGTTTACTACGACTTGGTGAAAAAGCGCGAAGAAAAGGGCGACACCGACGTTGCCATCATCCGTGTGGAACAGCTGTACCCGTTCCCGCACAAGGCATTTGCGACCGAACTGAAAAAGTACCCCAATGCCACCGACGTGGTGTGGTGCCAGGACGAGCCGCAAAACCAGGGTGCGTGGTTCTTTGTGCAGCATTACATCCACGAAAACATGTTTGACGGCCAAAAGCTGGGCTACTCCGGCCGCGCTGCTTCTGCATCGCCGGCAGTGGGCTATTCCCACCTGCACCAAGAGCAACAAAAGGCTCTGGTCGAAGGCGCTTTCGGCAAGTTGAAGGGCTTTGTTCTGACCAAGTAAGTCAGCAGCTCTTCACACCTACAACACATTACGGAAAGAATTTGATATGGCAATCGTAGAAGTCAAAGTCCCACAGCTGTCTGAATCTGTGGCGGAAGCAACCTTGTTGCAGTGGAAGAAAAAGGTCGGTGACGCGGTCGCGGTCGATGAGATCCTGATCGAAGTAGAAACCGACAAAGTGGTGATGGAAGTTCCCGCACCCTCCGCCGGCGTGCTGGTCGAATTGGTAGTGGCCGACGGCGCTACTGTGGCTGCCGAGCAGCTGATCGCTCGTATCGACACTGCTGCAGTGGCCGGTGCTGTAGCACCCGCTGCGGCTCCTGCTGCTGCGCCCGCAGCTGCTGCTCCGGTGGCAGCCGCTGCTGCGGCGAACAACTCCAAGGCAGGCGTTGCCATGCCTGCTGCAGCCAAGTTGCTGGCCGACAACGGCATTGCGGCTTCGAGCGTTGAAGGCACAGGCAAAGACGGCCGCATCACCAAGGGTGACGTGTTGGCTGCTGCCGCTGCTCCTAAAGTGGTAGCAGCTGCCGTAATCCCCACGGGTGCTCCGACCAAGTCTTTGCCTCAAGTGGCGGCCCCTTCTGTGAATCTGGGTGACCGTCCTGAACAGCGCGTGCCCATGAGCCGTTTGCGTGCGCGCGTGGCTGAGCGTTTGCTGCAGTCCCAGTCGACCAACGCCATCCTGACCACCTTCAACGAAATCAACATGGCTCCGGTCATGGACATGCGCAAGCGCATGCAAGAGCGTTTCGAAAAAGAACACGGCTGCAAGCTGGGCTTCATGAGCTTCTTTGTCAAGGCTGCTGTGCACGCCCTGAAGAAGTTCCCAGTGCTGAACGCGTCTGTCGATGGCACCGATATCGTGTACCACGGCTACTTCGACATCGGTATCGCCGTGGGCTCGCCCCGTGGCTTGGTGGTGCCCATTCTGCGCAACGCAGACCAGATGAGCTTCGCCGATATCGAGAAGAAGATTGCTGAGTTCGGCCAGAAGGCCAAGGACGGTAAGCTGGGCATTGAAGAAATGACCGGCGGTACCTTCTCCATCTCCAACGGCGGCACTTTCGGTTCCATGATGTCTACCCCCATCATCAACCCGCCCCAGTCCGCCATTTTGGGTGTGCACGCAACCAAAGACCGCGCCATGGTCGAGAACGGCCAAGTGGTGGTTCGCCCCATGAACTACTTCGCCATGTCTTATGACCACCGCATCATCGACGGCCGCGAAGCCGTTCTGGGCCTGGTGGCCATGAAGGAAGCGCTGGAAGATCCAGCTCGCTTGCTGTTTGATATCTGATCGGGCTCACCCCCGGGCGGCATTGCCGCTTCCCCCTTGCAGGGGGCAACACCAGCGGCCCGGCATAGCCGGTTCCGCGGTGTTTCTGTAAGCAGGCACTGTGATCCTGCTGAATCTCTGGAATTAGAAGCGAGAAATTCATGAGCAAACAATTTGACGTGGTCGTCATTGGCGGTGGCCCCGGTGGTTACATAGCCGCCATCCGCGCAGCCCAGCTGGGCTTCAACGTGGCCTGTATCGACGAGTGGAAGAATGCCGCTGGCGGTCCCGCTCCCGGCGGTACCTGCACCAACGTGGGTTGTATTCCTTCCAAGGCTTTGCTGCAATCGTCTGAGCACTTCAACCATGCCAACCACCACTTTGCCGAACACGGCATTACGGCCACTGGCGTGAGCATGGATGTGGCCAAGATGCTCGCCCGCAAGAACACCGTGGTGAAGCAAAACAACGACGGCATCTTGTACTTGTTCAAAAAGAACAAGATTGCGTTTTTCCACGGTCGTGGCTCTTTCGTCAAAGCCGCTGAAGGCGGCTACGAAATCAAGGTGGCCGGCGCTGCCGAAGAAACCATCACCGGCAAGCAAATCATCATCGCGACAGGCTCCAATGCCCGCGCATTGCCCGGTACGCCTTTTGATGAAGTCAATGTGTTGTCCAACGACGGCGCTTTGAACATCGGCGAAGTGCCCAAGAAGTTGGGCTTGATCGGCTCCGGCGTGATCGGCCTCGAAATGGGTTCCGTATGGAAGCGTTTGGGTTCCGAAGTGACTATTTTGGAAGGCCTGCCGACCTTCCTTGGTGCCGTGGATGAAGGCGTGGCAAAGGAAGCCTTCAAAGCTTTCACCAAGCAAGGGCTGAAGATTGAGCTGGGCGTGAAAGTTGGCGAGATCAAAAACGGCAAAAAGGGCGTGTCTGTTGCCTACACCAACGCCAAGGGCGAAGCACAGACGTTAGATGTCGACAAACTCATCATCTCCATCGGCCGCGTGCCCAACACCATCGGTCTGAACACCGAGGCAGTGGGCTTGGCGCTGGACGAGCGTGGCGCGATCGTGGTGGATGGCAACTGCAAAACCAATCTGCCCGGTGTTTGGGCGGTGGGCGACGTGGTGCGTGGCCCGATGTTGGCGCACAAGGCGGAAGAAGAGGGCGTTGCCGTGGCTGAGCGCATTGCCGGTCAACACGGTCACGTGAACTTCAACACGATTCCTTGGGTGATCTACACCAGCCCTGAAATCGCATGGGTCGGCCGCACAGAGCAACAGCTCAAGGCAGATGGCGTGGCGTACAAGGCTGGTCAGTTCCCGTTCTTGGCGAATGGCCGTGCACGCGCTTTGGGCGACACCACCGGTTTCGTGAAGTTCTTGGCCGATGCCACGACGGACGAAATCCTGGGCGTTCACATCGTTGGACCACAAGCCTCCGAGCTGATTTCTGAAGCCGTGGTGGCTATGGAGTTCAAGGCCAGTGCGGAAGACATCGCACGCATCTGCCATGCACACCCCTCCTTGAGTGAAGCCACCAAGGAAGCGGCGTTGGCCGTGGACAAGCGTACGCTGAACTTCTGATCGGTTTTTTTGCCAAATAAGCTGCTAGCCCGCATGAATAATGCGCTAGCAGCTTCTCTTTTTGTTGCATACCGGAGTAAGCCTTGAGCGTTAAAGAAGCCTACGAGGCGGAGTTGAAGGTCCGTGGATACACAGCCGACCCTGCACAGTTGCGTGCCGTGGAGGCTTTGGAGCGCTGTGCCAGCGATTGGGCTGCGTACAAAGCGAAGCGCTCGAATGCCCTCAAGAAGCTGATCAATCGGCCCGAGATTCCAAAGGGCGTGTACATGTTCGGCGGGGTAGGGCGGGGAAAGAGCTTCCTGATGGATTGCTTTTTCAATGCCGTTCCGCTCAAGCGCAAAACCCGCTTGCATTTCCATGAGTTCATGCGCGAGGTACACCACGAACTGGTGAACCTGCAAGGCACGGTGAATCCGCTGGATGAGCTGGGTAAGCGTATGTCCAAGCGTTACCGCTTGATTTGCTTTGACGAGTTCCACGTGGCGGACATTACCGACGCCATGATCCTTCACCGTTTGCTCAACGCCCTGTTTGACAACGGGGTAGGTTTTGTGACGACCTCGAATTTCAAGCCGGATGACCTCTACCCCGGCGGCCTGCACCGGGACCGCATCTTGCCGGCCATTGCTTTGTTGAACGCGAAGCTGGAGGTGCTCAACGTGGATAACGGGACCGATTACCGCCGGCGCACCCTGGAGGATGCCAAGCTTTACCACGTGCCCAATGGCCCGGTGGCAGATGCAGCGATGACGGCCACCTTCAATGCATTGGCCGAGCAGCATGATGAAGACCCTCTGCTGCATATCGAGTCGCGCCAGATCGGCGCGGTGCGCAAAGCAGGGGGCGTGGTGTGGTTTGACTTCAAGACCTTGTGTGGTGGTCCCCGCTCGCAAAATGATTACCTCGAAATCGCCTCACGTTTCCACACCGTCTTCCTGAGTGGTGTGCCGCACATGCCGGTGCGCATGGCATCCGAAGCCCGGCGCTTCACCTGGTTGGTGGATGTGCTCTATGACCGCCGCGTAAAACTGATCATGTCTGCAGATGTAGCCCCGGAGCAGTTGTATACCGAAGGTCCCATGTCCCATGAATTTCCGCGCACGGTGTCCCGCTTGACAGAAATGCAGTCCAAAGAGTTTTTGGAGCTTGAGCGTCGTACGGTGGATACCCGATTGACATGAAAATTTTGTCCTTCGTGGTCCGCTTGGTCTTGCTGCAGGCAGTTTTCTTGCCCGCCTTTGCTGACTCGCTGGAGGCAGTAGAGGCTGAGCGACAGCAGTTGCAGTTCGAAGGTTCTCGTATCGAGTCGGCGTGCTATGACCGGTTTGCGGTCAATGCCTGCTTGTCAAAGTGGAGCGCTGAACGGCGTGCTCGCGCTGCAGCCTTGCGCAAGCGTGAACTCGCTTTGCGTGATTCAGAGCGCACGGAGCGTACACGCGAACAGCTAGAACGGCTTGAGGACAAGAAAACCGAGCAAACCAAGCGGCTGGAAGAAATGGCCAAAGAACCTGTCGCGGAGCGCGTACCCAAAACAGCGCCGGTGCCACAGCCCCTTGACCGACCAGAAGTAAATGACTCGCCGGCTGCGATAAGCCCGGAGCAAGCCCAAGCCAATCGCGCGGCGTTCGAAGCCAAACTGGAAGAAGCCGCACGCCGCAAAGCCGAGGTAGAGAAGCGCATCCAAGACAAGCCCGACAGGGCAGAGCCGCTTCCGATCAGTCAGTGATTTGGAAGGTCGGTCGGGAACCCCTCTTAATGCTGAAGGGTTTCGACTTTGACAATCACGACAGATAAGTTGTCACCGCCGCCGTGGGCCCGCGAACGTGCTTTCTCGATCAAAAACTCGGTAGCCTCGCGGGCGGAGAGTGTGGAGAGCACGGAGCCCAGTTCGCCATTGTTGAAGTAGTGCCAAACTCCGTCGCTGCACGCCATGAGTACATCACCAGCCCGGAGCTGCGGGATAAAGTGAAAATCGATGGGTGGATCGTTATCAGTACCGAGGCAGCCCATCAAGATATTTGACTGGGGGTGGGTAGCGGCCTGTTCTTCCGTGATTTCCCCGCGATTGATCAAGGCTTGCACGTAAGAATGGTCCATGGTTCGTTTAACGAACCGGTTTCCATGGAACTGGTAAACCCGGGAGTCACCGGTATGGGCCCAATGACAGTCGCCGCCGGGATTGATCAAGAACGCTGCAAGGGTGCTATGCGGCTCTTCTTCTGAGGAAATCGCAGTCAACTTGATCACGATATGCGCTTCTTCCACCACTTGGCGCAATGTAACGGCGGCATCGTCCGTAGCGGGATCGTAGCGCTCAAAGAGCTGCTTCGCTGTGAGCATGACTTGGTCTGAGGCTTTCCTGCCGCCACTGCGTCCACCCATGCCGTCAGCCACGATCGCCAAAATGCATCCGTTTACCCTCGGATGTTTGAATAGCGAGACTTGGTCCTGCTGATATTCGCGGTCACCCTTGTGGATGCCGGTAGAGGCGCTGAGGCGGTAACCAGAGGACATGGAGTGGTGCTTGCGAAAAAATCGGTCGTGTGCGGGTATGGCAGGCCGTATTATCGAGCGGCCGTTGCTTCTGGCGGTCAGTTTAACCACCTTGTCGGCCGCTTTTACCTTTGGAAACTAATCTACATTCACCTGAGCGTCGGCTCATTGAGCTCCGTATGGCGCACAGCGATCTTGACGCATGCATTGATCTTGCATCCTCGCAAGGCGGCATCAAAGATGAGTTGCTGCTTCAGCGCCTCAAGAAACGGCGCTTGGGGTTGCGCGATGCCATTTTCCAGCTGCAGCGCAGTTTGGGTCCGAACGAATCCGCCTGATGTCTGAAGTGGTTGCTGCCGTTGAGGCTGTGTTCAGTGATGCGGGCGCGCTCGCACAATCCGTCCCGGAGTACGTGCCACGTACTGGGCAGATCCAAATGGCGCGCGTGGTCGCTGAAACAATGGAAACCGGCGGAACACTTGTTGTGGAAGCCGGCACGGGGATTGGTAAGACCTATGCCTATCTCGTTCCCTCGCTGCTCAGCGGGCATAAGGTGTTGATATCTACCGCTACCAAAGCGCTGCAGGACCAGTTGTTCGGTCGCGACATTCCGGCGGTCATAGCCATGCTCAAAAGCCCAGCCAGAGTGGCACTGCTCAAGGGTCGTAGCAGTTATCTTTGCCTGCACCGGCTGACTAATGCGCGGCATGACGGTATGCTGCAGACCGCGGCGCCGTTGCGTTTGTTGGGGCAAGTCGAGCAATGGGCGGTATCGACCCGTTTCGGGGATGTTGCAGAGGTGCCTGCTTTGGAGGAGTCTGCCCAAGTTTTGCCGTTAGTGACCTCCACCCGGGAAAACTGCGGAGCATCCAAGTGCCCCCGTTACACCGATTGTTTTTTGTACAAAGCGCGGCGTGACGCCATGAATGCAGACATGGTGGTGATCAACCACCATTTGTTTTTTGCTGATGCGAATGTGCGTGAGTCCGGAGTGGCTGAATTACTGCCCACCGTGAACACGGTGGTCTTTGATGAAGCGCACCAACTCAATGACATCGGTGTTCAGTTTTTGGGGCGTCAATGGTCGACAGGCCAGGCCTTGGCTTTGGGGCGCGATGCGGTCTTTACGGGTGCACAGTGTGCGCGCGGACTTGCCGATTGGCCTCACCTGGTCGAGCAGATGGAAATGGCGGTGGTCGCTCTGCATGCGGTGTTCACGGAGCAAGGGGGTGCGCCGCAACGTGCCTTGTGGGCGCTGGGAGTTCCAGATGGTTTGTCCCCTGCAATTTGGACTTCGCGGATGGTGCGCTTTGTGGACACGATCCGGACGCTCACGATGGCGCTCCGTAACCGGTCACTGTCCGGCGTTCTTGCGAACTGATTGCAGGTACCAAAGAATGCGCCCTGATCAACAAACAGGACGGGGTCGGATATGGAAGAGACGCAGAGCGTGCTCAGGCGTGCAGTGTTGAGTGAACAGACTTGGGCTGAGGTACTGGATCGTTTTGACCGCGCTGGATTGACGATAGATGAATTTTGCAGCCGCGAAGGCATCAGTCGCAGCAGCCTTGCTCGCCGACGCACGCTTAGGAATAAACAGAGGGGAATCGCGTCCCCGCTGCGAACGAACAAGGTAGCCCCCACCACCGTGCCGAAGGCGGCGTTCGTTGATCTGGGCGACCTTGCTGGAGTGCACGGCAGCGGCAATGGAGCCATGGAGTTACGCATCGAACTCGGCTCGGGCATGAGTTTGCATCTGGTACGCCGGTAATGTTCTTTCCCGAGGGCCGCATTCGCGTGTTCCTGTATGGCCAAGCTGCCGATATGCGCCAGTCCTACGACGGCTTGTACGCTCTGGCACGCCAGGGGTTTGAAGTGGATGTGCTGGCCGGACACATGTTTGTTTTCATCAACCGGCGGCAAACACAGATGAAGGTGCTGTACTTTGACCGCAGCGGCTGGTGCCTGTGGTGCAAGCGTTTGGAGAGCGGCAAGTTCTCCCGTAAAGGCGTTCAAGGCGGCAGTGGCGAGATCGACTGCACGGCGCTCAAACTGATGCTCGAAGGCATCGAAGTGCGCCGACGCCACAAACGCTACCAACACCCTGCGCGGAGGTGACGATGTGCCCATTTTCAATCCGGAGAAGCACTCTTTTGCTTTGTCCCTAAAGGCCGCAAGATAAGGCCCATGTCGATGCCCAATACCAGCACTCCCACATTTACCGTCGAAACGGTCATGGGGCTGTCGCCGCAGAGCATCGCGCAGACACTGCAAGCACAGGCCGCCAGCATCAGCGCGCTGGAGCAGCAGCTCGAATGGTTCAAACGCCAACTCTTTGGCAAGAAGAGCGAGCGCTTTGCACCCTTGCCCGATGCGCAGCAAATGCACCTGGGGCAACTCCTGGGCGACCTCCCTGCCACTGATGCGCCCGAAGCCGACTCCGACTCCAACACCATCCCTGCACACCAGCGACGCAAACCCCGCAGCAACTTTGCCGACGAGGGCACGCCCGCATCGTTCTTTGACGAAACCAAGGTGCCCGTGCACACCATCGAGCTGGCCAACCCCGAGACCAAAGACCTCTCGCCCGATCAGTACGAGGTTGTCAGCCAGAAGGTCAGCCACCGCTTGGCACAGCGCCCCGGTGCCTATGTGGTGCTGAAGTATGTGCGCTCTGTCATCAAGCGCCACGACACGCAAACCCTGCACTGTGCGGGCGCGCCAACAGGCATCATTGAGGGCAGCCGCGCTGACGTGAGCTTGCTCGCAGGCGTTGTTGTTGACAAGTTTGCCTGGCACATTCCGCTGTACCGGCAGCACCAGCGCCTGAGCCAAGCGGGCTTCAAACTCAGCCGGGCGTGGCTGACGCAACTGGCGCAAAAGACCATTTCCCTGCTGGAGCCGATTTACGACACGCAGCTCGAGTCGATCCGCAACAGCCGGGTCAAGGCAATGGACGAGACCCCCATCAAGGCCGGGCGCAGTGGGCCCGGCAAGATGAAGGCGGCCTACTTCTGGCCTGTGTACGGCGAACTCGATGAGGTGTGCTTTGCCTATTTCGAGTCGCGCCGCCACGAGCACGTACAGCAGGCATTGGGGCTGCCAGGGGCCACAGATGCCGTGTTGCTCACTGACGGCTATGAGGCCTATGCACGTTACGCTGCCAAGACCGGCATTACGCATGCCCAATGCTGGGCGCACTGCAGGCGTGGCTTCTTTGAAGCTCTAGGGGCCGAGCCACAGGCCGCTGGCCAGGCGCTGCAGCAAATTGGCGAGATTTACGCCCAGGAAGAAGCCATTCGTGAACGTGACCTCTACGGGGATGCCAAACGAGAGCACCGTCTAAGCCACAGCAAACCGCTGGTGCAGAACTTCTTTGAATGGGTGGATTTGCAGTTCGAGCGGCAAGGCTTCCTGCCCAGCAATCCGTTGACCAAGGCATTGGCCTATGCACGCGAGCGCCGCGCGCAACTGCAGGTGTTTCTGGGCGATGCGGATGTGGCCATGGATACGAACCATCTGGAACGCGCCTTGCGCGCGATACCAATGGGCAGGCGCAATTGGTTATTCTGCTGGACGGAGGTGGGCGCCAAGCGCGCGGGCATCATGCAGAGCCTGATCGTGACATGCCGTTTACATGACATTGACCCCTACACCTACCTGGTTGATGTCTTGCAACGCGTAGGCCACCACCCCGCCTCCAGAGTTTCAGAACTGACGCCTCGTCAATGGAAGCAGCACTTCGCCGAGAATCCATTGCGTTCACCATTACACGGTTTGGTAACGTAGGCAATAACGCCGGACAGTGACCGGTTACGGCGCTCCAAGGGGTGTGCGATGCGCATCCTGATTTGCGAACCCTTTTTGAGCGTGCAAGTGCGCTCTTAGAGCAGGTCGAGCGTGCGCTTCTTCCGGTTCAGGACGGGCTGATTCGCTGGGTGGAATCGGGTGCACGTTTGCGGTGCGTAGAGTCTCCGATGGATATCTCTGAGGCGATGCAAGCCAAGGTGGTCTCTGGTGGTGGGGTTGATTCGCTCAAGTCTTGGGTCTTTACATCGGCCACCTTGGGTGTGGGCAACGACTTGGACTGGTTTCTTGCATCTAGCGGTTTGCAAGATGCGGCTTGCTTGCGGATCCCGAGCCCATTCAACTACTCGCAACAAGCGGCTTTGTATGTTCCCAAGTCGTTTGCGCTTCCGTCCTCTCAACAACACAGTAGCGCCGTAGCGGCACTGGTGGCGCAGTCGGCGCAGTTACTCGGTGGGCACACGATGGTACTGACCACCACATTGCGTGCCATGCGACACATCGCAGACAGCATACGCAAGCTGTTGCCTGAGCACTTAGACATTCGTGTGATAGTGCAAGGCGAAGCTTCAAAGCGCGACTTGCTCAATCACTTTCAGTCAAAGCATGGGACGGGTTTGATCTTGGTGGGGGCGGCCACGTTTTGGGAAGGCGTCGATATTGCCGGGCGCGCTTTGCAACTGTTGGTCATCGACAAAATTCCATTTGCACCGCCCGACGACCCCTTATTGCAGGCGCGCTGTGCCAAGGTGGAGGTTGAAGGGGGAAGCTCGTTCAATGAGGTTCAGCTGCCAATGGCGGGAATCGCCTTAAAACAAGGGGTTGGCCGCTTGATACGCCGGGAATTCGACCGCGGCGTTTTGGTGGTCTGTGATCCCCGCTTGCGCACGATGGCGTATGGTCGAAAGTTGCTCTCTGCTTTGCCCGCCATGCGCCCCTTGTCTGAAGAGTCTCAGTATTACGCAGCGCTTGGCGAACTTACCAAAGCTTCCACCACGGATTGGAGTTAGCCTTTCCGCCGCTAGCAACAAACTCCGATTGCGGGTAGTTTTTGTCGAGGATTCGCTTTGCATCGTCCCGCAACTGAACCATGCCCAGCGCGTCGTACGATTTGTACAAAATAAACAATGCTTCCTCGGTAGCGGGTACATCCCGGTAATCTGTCAGGCATTGTTGGGCGCGGTTTGCGGCTGCAAGGTAGGCGCCCCGCTTGTAGTAATAGCGTGCCACGTGCACTTCAGACTGTGCCAGTGAGCCCACGATGTAGTTCATGCGTTGGCGTGCATCGGGGGTGTATTTCGAGTCGGGAAAGCGTGAGGTCAATTCTTTGAAAGATTCGAACGATTCTTTGGCCGCTTTTTGATCACGTTCTGCCAGATCCTGGCGAGTAACCGCCGATAGCAAGCCCAAGTCATCGTTGAAGTTCACGATGCCCTTCAAGTAGATCGCATAGTCTAAAGCCGGGCTGGCTGGGTGGAGTTTGATAAATCGCTCTAGTGTGGCGAGAGACTGCGCCTGTTCGCCAGCCTTGAAGTGCGCGTAGGCTTTGTCGAGCTGGGCTTGTTGTGCCAATGGAGTTCCTGCCGCGCGCGCTTCCAGCTTCTCCAACAAGGGTACCGCTTTGTCCCATTGTGAGGAGCCCATTTCGTCTTTTGCTTCCGCGTACAAGCGATTCGGGCTCATGCCTGCGGTTTTGTCGACGGGAGCACTGGAGCAGGCCACGAGCAGACTGGCCAAAGCCGCCAGCATGGGGGCATAAACGACCGATAATTTCGCACGCAGCATTTTGGGGACCTTCTTGATACAGACCACGGGAATTATATCGACGCACTCTGCGGAACAAGAGGCAGAAGACCCCTCGGATATCGCGGGTGAAACGGAGCTGCGTCACCTCGTTTTCTCGGGGGATGTCCATGGCGAGCGCTTGGATCGCGCGCTCGCTTTTCATGTGGAAGAATTCTCGCGCAGCTATTTGCAGCAACTGATAGAGCTGGGCTTGGTGCAACTGAATGGTCGCGTGGTCTTGAAGACTTCAGTCAAGGTCAAGGTAGGCGACTCTGCAGTGATTGAACTGCGCCCGACGCCGCAAAGCCAGGCTTTCAAGCCTGAGTCCATGTCTCTGGATGTGGTGTACGAGGATGAGCATGTTCTGGTGATCAACAAACCACCGGGTTTGGTGGTTCACCCGGCGCCGGGCAACTGGAGTGGAACTTTGTTGAACGGATTGCTGGCTTACAGTGCTCACGCGGCTTTGGTTCCTCGTGCCGGTATTGTCCATCGCTTGGACAAGGACACCAGTGGCTTGATGGTGGTGGCACGCACACGGCTTGCCATGGATTTTTTGGTGAAGGCAATTGCGGCCAGGGAGGTCAGTCGCCAGTATTTCGCGATCGCCCACAAGGCATGGCCGTGGCAGGGGCTAAAGACTGTCAGCGCGCCGATTGGTCGGGATCCGCGAAACCGGTTGAGAATGGCGGTGGTGGACTTGGGTCTACACGCGGGCAAAGAAGCCAGAACAGACTTTGAGTTGCTGTCAACCAGTCAGGTCGCTTGCTGGGTTCGCTGTATTCTGCACACCGGCCGCACGCACCAAATCCGGGTCCACATGGCGCACCTCGGGCACCCTTTGGTTGCTGACCCGGTTTATGGTGGTGCCCCGGCGGCGGATATGGGTCGACAAGCCCTGCATGCCTGCCGACTGGCATTTCAACATCCTGTCACAGGGGCCAATTTGACTTTTGAGTCGCCACCGCCGCCCGATTTCTTGGCACTTTCTGTTCAATTGGGGCTCGGTTACAATCCCGCTACCAAACCGGGAGGTTTGTAACTACGTTTCACGTAGGGTAGTCGATCCAAGCAACCAGCTTCTCCTACCTAGTGCGGTTGACTCCGGTCCGCAACAAACACCGGTTTCCATCTTTGAGTCCAGACTATGAACATGGTCGATGCTAAGCGTGTGCTCGAAACCGCTTTGATTTGTTCACCTCAGCCTTTGACGGTTCGCGTGCTGAGAGAGCTATTTGCCGATGAAATCGGTGCAGATACGGTCAAGTCCTTGTTGCTGGAACTCCAGACGGAGTGGGCTGAGCGCGGTGTAGAGTTGGTGAGTGTGGCGTCTGGCTGGCGATTTCAGAGTCGTCCCGAGATGCGGGAGTTTCTGGACAGGCTCCACCCGGAGAAACCCCCCAAGTACACCCGTGCGACGCTGGAGACTTTGGCCATCATCGCTTACCGCCAACCGGTTACGCGCGGGGATATGGAAGACATTCGGGGAGTCACGATCAGTTCACTGTTGATCAAGCAGTTGGAGGATCGGGGTTGGGTAGAAGTTATTGGGCATCGTGAGGCGCCCGGGAGGCCGGCGCTTTATGCGACAACGCGGCAGTTTTTGGACGATTTGGGCTTGAGCTCGTTGGATCAGCTTCCTTTGTTGGAGTCGCCAGATCGCGGCACAGACCCTGTGAAGGATTTTGGCGATATGTTGGGGGTTGCGGATCAGGCCTCCATGAAAGCCGAACCGACCGAGGGTCAACAGTTAACTATGTCATTGCAAGCGACTTCGCACGCAGTGGAAAACGGAATATCACTATGAACGATAACGACAATATCAACGATGCTGAAGCTTCTCAGGAGATTGAAGCCCCCGCTCCATCGGACGGCATTTCTGTGAAAGTGGGGGGGAACCGCTTTGATGATGTTATTTCCGGCCAATTCGATGCAGATGAAGCCGCAGAAGATGTCAGCTTGCCCAAGCGGGTCTTGGCGCCGCTCGCCGAGACCCCGAAGTTGCATAAAGTACTTGCCCAGTCGGGAATGGGGTCGCGGCTTGAAATGGAGCAGCTGATTCTCGAAGGGCGGATTTCGGTGAACAACGAACCTGCCCACATCGGGCAGCGGATTCAGTTTGGTGACAACATCAAGGTCAACGGTAAGCCGATTCGCTTTCGCATCGATCCGCCACCCGCACGCGTGATTGCTTATCACAAGCCAGTCGGTGAGGTAGTGACCCATGATGACCCCCAAAATCGGCCCACCGTGTTTCGCCGTTTGCCAAAGCTCCACCAAGGGAAGTGGCAATCCGTCGGGCGATTGGATTTGAATACAGAAGGCTTGTTGTTGTTTACCAGCTCTGGCGAGTTGGCTAACAATCTGATGCATCCGCGATTCGGCTTGGAGCGAGAATACGCAGTGCGTGTTTTGGGCGCCCTCACGAAAGAGGAAAAGCAAGCCTTGATAAGCGGCGTTCAGCTGGACGACGGAATCGCACAATTCGGCTCTATTGAAGATGGCGGTGGTGAAGGATCCAACTGCTGGTACCGCGTGACCATTTCTGAAGGCCGCAACCGCGAGGTTCGCCGTATGTTGGAGTCTGTCGGGCATGCGGTGAGCCGACTCATTCGTATTCGCTACGGCGCCATGGTGCTTCCACGGGGTCTTAAGCGCGGTGCTTGGATGGAGTTGGATGAATCAGACATCCGCTTGTTGATGCAGGCAGCCGGAACACCCAAACCCCGCCTCCATGAAGAGGGAGCTGCCGGTGGCGGTGGTGCGCGCTCGCGTGGGCGCGGCGGTCGGCAGGGCGGGCGTGGTCCTGCGTATCCGAGGGATGCTGCGCTACCAACACCTCCTGCCCGTCAAGGACGGGGAAAACCCCCTCGTCAAGCCACACGCCAAGAGGGCAGTGGTCAACCTGATCCGATGAAAACATCTTTAGGTTACATCGGTGCAGACAGCTTTTCGCGACAGCGGCAAGAGGCAAGCGGCCGAGGTCGCCCGGGTGGCGGTCAGCGCCGTTCTGGCGGCAGAAGTCGTTAATGCGAGTGTTAAACTCGTCGGCTTTGTCCATCTAGGGCAAATACAATTTTTTTCTAATCGGGAATTACTATGGCAATCGAACGCACACTCTCTATCATCAAACCTGACGCAGTCGCCAAGAACGTGATCGGTCAGATCTATGCTCGTTTTGAAGCCGCTGGACTGAAGGTTGTGGCTGCACGCATGGCACACCTGTCGCGCGGTGAAGCAGAAGCTTTTTACGCTGTGCACAAAGAGCGTCCTTTCTTCAAGGACTTGGTGGACTTCATGGTTTCCGGTCCTGTAATGATCCAGGCCTTGGAAGGCGAAGGCGCAATCGCTAAAAACCGCGACCTGATGGGCGCAACTGACCCTAAAAAGGCTGCTGCAGGTACCATCCGCGCTGACTTCGCTGACAGCATCGATGCCAATGCAGTGCACGGCTCTGACGCTCCAGAAACTGCAGCTGTGGAAATCGGCTTCTTCTTTGCCGGTATGAACGTTTACTCGCGTTAATTCAGTATGGCGGTCAACCTGCTCGATTTCGACCTCGAGGGTCTGGCCGCCTTCTGCGAAAGCTTAGGCGAGAAAAAGTTTCGCGCGACTCAACTATTTCGTTGGGTCCATCAAAAAGGCGCAGACCAATTTGATGACATGAGCGACCTCGCCCGATCTCTCAGAGACAAATTAAAAGGCAATGCTGAAATCACCGCATTGCCGGTAATGACGCAGCATATATCTGCTGACGGAACCATCAAATGGCTGTTTGATGTCGGTGGCGGTGACGCTGTCGAAACAGTCTTTATCCCGGAGTCCGATCGAGGAACGCTTTGTATTTCTTCTCAGGCGGGTTGTGCGGTGGGTTGTCGTTTTTGCTCGACAGGCCACCAGGGATTCAGTCGAAATTTGAAGACGTGGGAGATTTTGGCGCAGCTGTGGTTTGCTGAGCACTTCCTGCGCAAACATCTCGGGGTTCAAGAGCGCGTTATCTCCAATGTGGTGATGATGGGCATGGGGGAACCGCTCCAAAATTACGCCGCCTTGGTGCCTGCACTGAGGACCATGCTGGACGACCATGGTTATGGTTTGTCGCGACGGCGAGTGACGGTCTCAACCTCTGGCGTGGTTCCCATGATGGATCGTCTCAAAGACGATTGTCCAGTGGCTTTAGCCGTGTCTTTGCACGCACCTACAGATGTACTGCGCGACAACTTGGTGCCCTTGAACAAGAAGTATCCCCTGGTAGAGCTTCTGAGCGCATGCAAGCGTTACCTCGAAAGAGCGCCGCGCGATTTCATTACGTTTGAATATTGCATGCTCGATGGCGTTAATGACAGCCCCGAACACGCGCGAGCCTTGCTGACATTGGTTCGCGAGGCCGATATTCCTTGCAAGTTCAATCTGATTCCGTTTAACCCTTTTCCAGCGTCGGGGCTTTTGCGCTCAAAGAACAATGTGGTCCAGGAGTTCGCCCGGATTTTGCTGGATGGTGGGCTTGTGACTACGGTTCGTAAAACGCGGGGAGATGATATCGACGCAGCGTGCGGACAGCTCGCCGGTGACGTCAAAGATCGCACGAATGTGAGCAACCGGATAAGCAAGCAACGCACGATCATGCTGCAGCAAATCGGTGAGCAAAAAAACTTCAATTGAAATGGGGCCCGCGATGACTGAAAGTAGGCAATCGACGGTGAAAGTCGCTACGCGTAAGCTCGCCCTTATGTTGGGGGGGGCTTTGGCGATTGCTGTGTTGGGTTTCCTTCAAGGCTGCTCATCCGCTCCCTCCATTTCACCGGGTACGGACATTGCAACCGATTCCGACGAGACGCCAGCCCGCAAGCGTGCCAAGATTCGATTGGAGTTGGCGGCTGGCTATTACAGCAATGGTCAAACGCGGGTTGCGCTTGACGAGATCAAGCAGTCCATTGCTGCTGACCCGGGAATCTACGAAGCGCACAATTTGCGCGGTTTGATTTACATGCAACTCAATGATTTTGGGTTGGCAGATGAGAGCTTCAGGCGTGCGCTTCAGTTAAGCCCGCAGGCGGCAGCTGTTCAGCACAATTATGGTTGGATGCTCTGTCAGCAAGGGCGGATGCCAGAGGCCTACGCTAATTTTTCTGCAGCAATTAACAATCCCCTGTACCAAGAGCGTGCCAAATCGTGGATGGCGCTTGGCGTTTGTCAGAAAACTGCGGGTTTGCGAGACGAGGCACTGGTGAGTCTGACCCGGGCGCTCGAGCTGGAGCCGGGCAATCCGGTTGCAGGCTACAACTTGGCTCTGTTGTTTGTCCTGCGCGGAGATTTATCGAGAGCGCAATCCCAGATCCGTCGCGTAAATAACAGCGAGTTTGCAAATTCTGAGACGCTATGGCTGGGCGTAAAGATTGAGCGCAGGTTAGGGAACCGAGATTCTGCGGCCCAGTTGGGCACACAGTTGGCGAAAAGGTTCCCGGTATCTAAAGAGGCAAGTTTGCTTGAGCGAGGGGCGTTTGATGAGTGAAGCGGGTGGCGAGGCGGCAGAGCAGGGCAGTGTTGTGACCAACAATCTGCCCAGTGCCGGTGAAATGCTGCGCAATGCGCGCGAAGCGGCTGGGTTGCACATCGCTGCGCTAGCTGTTTCCATGAAGGTTCCAGTCAAGAAGTTGGAGGCGCTGGAGTCAGACCGAATAGATTTGTTGCCAGATGCGGTATTCGTGCGGGCTCTGGCCTCCAGTGTTTGTCGTGCGCTGAAAATTGATCCGGCCCCCATTCTTGAGCGTTTGCCACATGTGGTAGCTCCCCAGTTTCAAGTGGCGGATCGAGGAATTAACGAGCCCTTCAAGGATCAACAAAACTGGGTCAAATCTTCGATGCTGGACATCGTGAAGAGACCAAGTGCATTGTTGGTACTTGGGCTGTTGACATGCGCTGTGTTGGTCTTTGCTATTCCAAAGGTGCAGTTGCCCGGCTGGCTCACCACTTCGGAGACTGAGCCCGCAGAGCTGATGCCTCCTGCGGATTCCGTACCTGGCATGAGTGCACCAAAGCAAGAGTCCAGCGAGAAGGCTGCTGGTGTTGAAGTTGTTCCAAGTGCTGCTGTTCCCCCGCAAAACACGGCAAGTCAGGTAGTGGCAGTTGCGCCTGAGCCGATAGTTCCTGCCAGCGGTAGTCAAACCGGCAAGGATTTTTTACTCGTCCGTGCCAAGGGAACTACCTGGGTACAAGTGGTTGATGCCAATGGTGCGGTTTTATTGCGCAGGACATTACAAGGGGGCACCACTACCGCAGTGAATGGAGTTCCGCCTCTGGCAGTCATTGTGGGTAAAGCAGACCTTGCAGAGGTCGAAGTTCGGGGTAAGCCGTTTGTGATGACGGATGTTTCAAAAGATAACGTTGCTCGTTTCGAGGTGAAGTAGTGGACCAAGGATTACCTATTGCATTAGCGCAGCCCTTGCCTCGCGGGAGTTTGCAGTCAGAGGTCAGGTGGGGCAGTCATGTCGTCACTGTGGGCGGCGCGGCTCCTGTGCGTATTCAATCCATGACGAATACCGATACCGAAGATGCGATCGGTACAGCGATTCAGGTGAAAGAGCTGGCAGCGGCGGGCTCAGAGCTAGTCCGAATCACGGTGAATACACCCGAAGCAGCCCAAGCAGTGCCTCATATTCGGGCGCAATTGGATCGTATGGGTGTCAATGTCCCGCTGATCGGTGACTTTCATTTCAACGGTCATCGCTTGTTGACTGAATACCCAGAATGTGCCGAGTCGTTGTCCAAGTACCGTATCAATCCCGGGAATGTGGGCAAGGGTGACAAACGTGACCGTCAGTTTGCACAAATGATCGAGGCGGCTATCCGTTGGGACAAGCCGATCAGAATCGGAGTGAACTGGGGTAGCTTGGATCAAGAGCTCTTGGCCTCATTGATGGATGAAAACAGCCGCAGGTCTCAGCCCTGGGATGCCAAGCAGGTCATGTATGAAGCACTGATTACCTCGGCTATTACTTCCGCAGAGAAAGCCGAAGAAATCGGCTTGCCCGGGCATCAAATTATGTTGTCCTGCAAGGTCAGTGGTGTGTCCGATCTGGTCGCTGTGTATCGGGAGCTCGCCCGACGCTCAAAGTATGCGTTGCACTTGGGGTTGACCGAAGCCGGAATGGGCACCAAGGGCACGGTGGCCTCTGCCACGGCCTTGGGTATTCTTTTGCAAGAGGGCATTGGCGACACCATTCGTGTGTCGCTAACCCCTGCTCCCGGTGAGGCGCGGATTCAGGAAGTGATCGTCGCTTCCGAGATCATTCAATCACTCGGTTTGCGCAAGTTTGTGCCCAGTGTTACCGCTTGTCCGGGTTGCGGCAGGACCACCAGCACCACATTCCAAGAGCTCACCAAGCAGATCGACGATTTCTTAAGAGATCAGATGCCGGTTTGGCGCATACAGTATCCTGGTGTCGAAAACATGAAGGTGGCGGTGATGGGCTGCATTGTCAACGGGCCGGGGGAGAGTAAGCATGCTGATATCGGCATCAGTCTTCCCGGTACAGGCGAGGCCCCAGCAGCCCCGGTCTACATTGACGGTGAAAAGAAAATGACCCTGCGCGGGGATTCCATCGCCAGCGAGTTCCAAACAGTTGTTGAGAATTACATCAAGGCGCGCTTCACGCCTCCATCCCCTCAAGCTTGAGAATTTATGTCAGAGAAAAACAGTCCACGCAAGGTGGACAAAATCGTTGCAGTCAAAGGTATGAACGATATTCTCCCGCCGCAATCTGCGTCGTGGGAAGCGCTGGAGTCATTGGTTCGTAACGTGATGCGCCGGTTTGCTTTTGAAAATATTCGCACCCCGATCGTCGAGCCCACCGCATTGTTTGTGCGTGGGCTAGGCGAAGTGACGGATATTGTTGAAAAGGAAATGTATTCATTCGAGGATCGCTTGAATGGTGAAGCTCTGACGTTGCGCCCTGAAAACACCGCAGGTGTTGTGCGCGCTGTGGTCGAGCATTCTTTGCTCTACAACGGTCCCAAACGCTTGTATTACATGGGCCCTATGTTCCGGCATGAACGCCCGCAGCGGGGGCGCTACCGTCAATTCCATCAGATCGGTGCCGAGGCCTTAGGTTTCGGTGGGCCTGAGGTGGATGCGGAGGTCATCCTCATGGCGCACATGCTATGGCAAGAGCTGGGTCTGACAGATATCGAGTTGCAGATCAACAGCTTAGGCCAACCGGAGGAGCGACACCGGCATCGGGCGGCACTCATTGAGCATTTTGAGTCTCATAAGGACGCTCTTGATGAGGAGGCCAAGCGCCGTTTGCACTTGAATCCACTGCGTCTGTTGGACTCCAAGAATCCTGCTATGCAGCCTGTGATTGAGGCCGCGCCCAAGTTGATTGATTTTCTTGGCAGCGCTTCCAAGGCACATTTAGATTCGGTCCTCCGACTTCTGGAAAGCCACGGGGTTCCCTACACCATCAATCCTCGCTTGGTCCGCGGTATGGACTATTACAACTTAACTGTTTTTGAGTTCGTGACAACCAAACTCGGATCGCAGGGGACAGTCTGTGCCGGCGGTCGCTACGACTACTTGATTGAACAAATAGGCGGCAAGCCTTCTCCGGGCGTGGGCTGGGCCATGGGGGTCGAACGGGTTCTGGAGCTGATTCAAGAATCTGCGCGCCCACTTCCGACACCTGTCCTGGATGTGTTTGCGGTTATTTTGGATTCCGACTATTTACCGTCTGTGATGCCGGTTTTGTCGTCACTGCGCCAGGCTGGTTTATCAGTGCAGATGCAGGCCAGCACGCCAGAGGGCATGCCCAGTCTCAAGTCTCAATTCAAGCGTGCCGACAGTTCTGGGGCGCGCTACGCATTGGTGTTCGGGCCCGATGAAATATCCTCGGGACAGGTCACCATCAAATCACTAAGAAACGCGGATGTTCCGCAAGTCACTATTGCGCTTACTGAAGTAGCGCAATGGGCGTCGCATCAAGCGTCATAAGCATAAACAGGCACACCATGGCAAACCATTTAGATCTCGAAGAACAAGAGCAACTTGACCAGTTCAAGCATTTTTGGAAGCAGTACGGTAATGCAATCACTTGGGTGTTGATCGCAGTGCTCGGGAGCTTCGCCGCATGGAACGGATACCAATGGTGGAGTAAGCGCCAAGCCGAGCAAGCTTCGGCCATGTATGAGGAGGTTGAACGTCTCATCGGAACAGGAGATCTGGTTGCGTCTACCCGTGCCTTTGATGATATGAAGCAACGCTTTCCTTCTGTTTTTTACACCCAGCAATCTGGTTTGAATTTGGCCAAAGCGGCCTATCTTTCCGGCAAACCGGACGTAGCGAAAACTGCCTTGACTTGGGTTGCAGGTAGCAAGGCAGATACCGGCCTTGCCGCTTTGGCTAAAGTGCGTCATGCGGGTTTGTTGATCGAGTCGAAAGAGTTTGATGAAGCGGGTAAGTTGTTGTCTACCGACTTCCCGTCCGAATTCGGCGGATTGGTCGCTGACAAACGAGGGGACTTGGCGCTATCTCAAGGAAAGAGCGACGATGCGGCCCAAAGATTCAATGAAGCGCTCAAGCTATTGCCCCAGCAAGACCAGTATCGGCGCTTGGTAGAGGTCAAACTCGCAGCGCTAGGCTCTACCGAAGCGAAGTGAAACGTATGGACAAGCGGTATTCCCTTCTCAGTCTTACCACCGCGCTTATCAGTTGCGTGGTGTTGTCGGCCTGTTCTGGTCCGACCAAGCAAAAGCCAGCTGAGCTTGCGCCCTTGGTTCCCTCATTGGGTGTCAAGAACGTCTGGAAGGGCGCCGTTGGTGAAGTTTCCTTTCCCTTGGAACTCAAAAGTTCAGGGAGCGAGATCTACTTGGCTACTACCGCGGGCTCGGTTGTTTCCTTAGACGGAGAAAGTGGTGCAGTGCGCGCAACCGGCAATGCCGGAGCAGGGATTTCTGCAGCCATTGGGGCCGGCGACGGACGTGTTGCGCTCACCACGGTCACGGGTGAAGTGGTTGTAATGCAGGGTGGCAAGTCTCTCTGGCGGCAGAATCTAGGTGCGGTGGCGATCACTCCGCCTTTGGTTGCCGGTGGTCGCGTGTTTGTGATGACGCCTGATCGCACCCTGTCTGCCTTCGATGGCGAAACTGGAAAGCGGCTGTGGCAACAGCAGCGCGGCGCGGATACGCTGGTTTTGGATCGGCCGGGTGTTTTATTTCCCGTCGGAGACACCTTGGTCGTCGGGCTCGGCGGTCGCCTCGTGGGACTCAATCCCAGCAACGGGAGCCAGAAATGGGATGTGCCTGTAGCACTGGGGCGCGGTACCAATGAGGTAGAGCGCTTGGTGGATGTTGTCTCCGGCATAAGCCGCAGGGGTGCCAGCGTCTGCGTCCGAGCTTACGCGAGCGCTGTGGCCTGCGTAGACACAGGGTCCGGTAAATCTGTGTGGTCCAAGATCGCCAATGGCTTTACGGGCATCGGTGGCGGAGACACTGCGGTCTTTGGTTCTGAATCCGACGGTACGCTCATTGCGTGGAGTCGCAAGGACGGTGAGAGGCTTTGGCAATCAGACAAGTTCAAGTGGCGTGAGTTGGGCACTCCTGTCTTGTTGGGCTCTACACTCGTTGTGCCGGATAATGCGGGTCTGTTGCATCTGCTCTCTGCCGCAGATGGTGCGATAGTCGGGCGCCTTCAGCTCGACGGTACGCCACTTGCCGCTACGCCAGTCCTTTCAGGCAATACCCTGGTCGCAGTGACTCAAAAGGGGGGCGTATTTGCCTTCCGTCCCGAATAAAAAAGGTCATTCATGAAGCCAGTTATCGCCCTCGTTGGTCGTCCCAACGTCGGTAAATCCACACTATTCAACCGCCTGACCAAAACGCGTGATGCGATCGTGGCCGACTTTGCGGGGCTTACCCGCGATCGCCACTATGGCAACGGCAAGCACGGTAAACACGAATTTATTGTCATTGATACCGGGGGCTTCGAGCCTGACGCCGGCAGTGGCATTTTTAAAGAAATGGCCAAACAAACGCGCCAAGCGGTTGCAGAGGCTGATGTTGTGGTGTTTGTGGTTGATGCGCGTGCCGGTTTGTCTGCGCAAGACCATGACATCGGGAACTATCTTCGTAAGCTAGGCAAACCCTGTCTGGTGATTGCGAATAAAGCAGAGGGCATGAAGGCCGGAGCCCAGCTCTCGGAGTTTTTTGAACTCGGGCTGGGTGAGGTCTATCCCGTGTCCGCAGCCCACGGTCAGGGCATGCGATCACTGATCGAACTGGCCCTCGATGCCTCGCATTTGGAGGAGCCCGAAGACGACCCAGAGGCGGCCGACCCCAGCATTATCAAACTCGCTGTTGCAGGCCGCCCGAATGTCGGCAAGTCGACGTTGATCAATACGTGGTTGGGTGAGGAGCGACTGGTTGCCTTTGACATGCCCGGTACCACTCGCGATGCCATCTCGGTACCTTTTGAGCGCAACGGGCAAAAGTTTGAACTCGTGGATACAGCCGGTCTTCGTCGCAAAGGGAAGGTCTTTGAAGCAATCGAGAAATTCTCAGTGGTGAAGACCTTGCAGGCCATCGAGTCCGCCAGTGTCGTGTTGCTGCTGATCGATGCCGAGCAGGGCGTGACAGACCAAGACGCCCATATTGCGGGATACATCCTAGAGTCGGGGCGTGCGGTGGTTGTTGCTGTGAACAAATGGGACGCAGTGGATGAATATCAGCGCGAATTGGTAAAAAGATCCCTCGAAACGAGATTGGGGTTTTTGAAGTTTGCGTCTTTGCATCTGATCTCTGCCAAAAAACGGCAAGGTCTCGGTCCTGTATGGGATGCCATTGCACAGGCCCACAAGGCCGCTAATTGCAAAATGCCGACGCCTGTGTTGACGCGTTTGTTGTTGGAAGCCGTTCAATTTCAAACGCCAAAGAAAACCGGTGCCTATCGCCCCAAGCTTCGCTATGCCCACCAAGGGGGGATGAATCCGCCTATCATCGTGGTGCACGGAAACTCATTGGAGCACGTCACAGAGGCTTACAAGCGCTTTTTGGAAGGTCGTTTCCGTAAGGAATTCAATCTTGTGGGTACGCCCCTGAGAATCGAAATGAAATCTTCGGCGAATCCTTTTGCTGATAAGGATTAAAGGGTTTCCTTACCCTTAAGAAGCGAATTACTTGGCCAAATAGGCTCCGCACTTATGTGTGGTATCGTCAAACCCTCTTCATTTTTGAACACGGAGAATATCGTGAGCAACAAAGGCCAACTCCTCCAAGACCCCTTCCTGAACGCATTGCGTCGGGAGCATGTGCCGGTTTCCATTTATTTGGTAAACGGTATCAAGCTGCAGGGTCAAATCGAATCCTTTGATCAGTATGTTGTGCTCTTGCGCAACACGGTGACCCAAATGGTTTACAAACACGCAATCTCTACGATTGTTCCAGGCCGCGCGGTGAACTTGTCTGCTGTCGCTGAGGATGCACCAGCTGCTTGAGGCAGGGTGCTCGGGCCAAGTTCTGCTTGGCCCTTTTAACTTTTGAAAACTACTTCCGCTTTTGAGTAATTCGATGGACAGTCAATCGGCTCCGACTATTTTGGTGGGGGTCGATTTAGGTTTGCCCAATTTCGATGCCGAGTTGGAAGAGTTGGGTCTGCTCGCTCAAACCGCCGGTTTACAGCCGGTAGGGCGTGTGGTTTGCAAGCGTAGAGCACCGGATGCCGCTTTGTTCGTGGGATCCGGCAAGGCAGAAGAAATCCGCCAGTTGGCTCTGCAAACGGGCGCGACCGAGATCCTTTTCGACCAAGCCCTGAGCCCCGGGCAACAGCGCAACCTTGAGCGCCACATGCAGATGCCGGTCAACGACCGGACATTTTTAATCCTTGAGATTTTTGCTCAGCGGGCCAGAAGCCATGAGGGCAAGCTGCAGGTAGAGCTCGCCCGCTTGCAGTACTTGAGCACGCGTTTGGTGCGGCGCTGGTCTCACTTGGAGCGTCAGCGCGGTGGTATCGGTACGCGCGGTGGTCCGGGAGAGACTCAGATTGAGCTGGATCGCCGGATGATCAGTGAGAACATCAAGCGAACCAAAGAGCGCCTGAGTAAGGTCAAGCGCCAGCGGCAAACCCAGCGGCGTCAGCGTGAAAGACGCGATGCCTTCAATATCTCCCTGATCGGCTATACGAATGCGGGTAAGTCAACGCTTTTTAATGCGTTGGTAAAAGCGCGTGCCTATGCTGCTGACCAATTGTTTGCTACGTTAGACACAACGACCAGACAGCTCTACCTTGGAGAGGCCGGGCGGTCAGTGTCGCTATCGGACACCGTAGGTTTTATTCGTGATTTGCCGCACGGCTTGGTTGACGCATTTCAAGCGACTTTGCAAGAAGCTATTGACGCGGATTTGTTGCTGCATGTGGTCGATGCAGCGAACCCCGAGTTTGCTGAGCAAATAGCCCAGGTTCAGATGGTTTTGAAAGAAATCGGCGCCGCTGATATTCCGCAGCTTTTGGTATTCAATAAGGTGGATGCCATCGCACCAGAGGCACAACCTATTCGAATCGATGATTTTTATGAGATCGAAGGGGTTCAAACTCCGCGCCTATTTGTGAGTGCGCGGACGCTGGAGGGAATGCCCCTGCTACGTCAAAAGCTGGCTGAAATTGCGAAACCTGAGCCTGAATTGACCCAGAATTCGGCTATTCACCCTGAGCCCCTAGGGGATGAGACCTGAATTGGCACAATGCGCCTAACTGCACTTAAGAAAAAACCATGAAACTTACTGCGATCCGTACGAAAAACCGGGACTTCATGTCCTGGCTGCGCGTGGTTCTCAATCTCAACGATTCCCGTTGGGGACGTGGAGACGACAAGCAAGAGCCACCCAGTACAGAAGGTGGCCCCAAGCCTGAGAGTGACATCGAAAGACCAGCAAACCAACCGGGATCGTATGGCCGCCCCCCAAGAATACCGCGCAGTCCGGCCCCCCGGACCTCGACGAGTTGTGGAGGGATTTCAATCGCAAACTTGGCGGCTTGTTTGGTGGCGGCCAAAAGCCGCCCGCAGGTAATGGCGGAGGCGGTGGATTTCAGCCAGATATGAAGAATGCCGGCATTGGCGCGGGATTGATCATTGGGGTTGTGGCGCTGATTTGGTTAGGCACGGGTTTTTTCATCGTGCAAGAAGGTCAGCAAGCGGTCATTACGCAGTTCGGCAAATACAAATCGACGGTAAACGCCGGTTTCAATTGGCGCTTGCCGTATCCGATTGAAAAGCACGAGTTGGTGTTTGTGAGCCAGATCCGTTCTGTGGATGTGGGTCGTGACGTGGTCATGAAAGCCACCGGGCTTAAAGAGTCCGCCATGCTGACGGAAGATGAAAACATTCTGGATATCAAGTTTGCAGTCCAGTACCGTTTGAGCGATGCTCGGGCTTTCTTGTTTGAAAGCAAGAATCCGAGCGAGGCAGTGGTGCAAGCCGCAGAAACGTCTATCCGCGAGGTGATGGGCAAAATGAAGATGGACGCAGCACTCTCTGAAGAGCGCGACCAGATCGCACCGCGTGTGCGCGCATTGATGCAAACCATTCTGGACCGTTACAAGGTCGGTATCGAAGTGGTAGGTGTGAACCTGCAGCAGGGCGGTGTTCGTCCTCCCGAGCAAGTGCAGGCATCTTTTGACGACGTACTGAAGGCTGGTCAAGAGCGTGAGCGCGCCAAAAACGAAGCGCAGGCTTACGCCAATGACGTGATACCGCGTGCAGTAGGTTCTGCCTCCCGACTCAAGGAAGAGGCTGATGCTTACAAAGCACGCGTTGTGGCTCAGGCCCAAGGTGATTCGCAGCGTTTCCGCTCGGTGTTTGCCGAGTACCAAAAGGCGCCTCAGGTCATGCGCGATCGCATGTACCTCGACACCATGCAACAGATCTACAGCAACGTAACCAAGGTGATTGTGGATTCCAAGCAGGGTTCCAACATGCTTTACCTGCCTTTGGACAAGGTTTTGCAAATGACAGGCTCGCAAGCTTCTGGTGACGGTCCTGCAGCGAACCCTGCCGCCGGTGGCGCTGCTCCTGCAGCACCCGCTGCAGCTACCGGTGCAACGATGACTCCAGACCCCCGTAGCCGTGATGCGGCCCGGACCCGCGAACGCGATGTGCGCTAGGACATGACTATGAACCGCATTGGATTGATTTTTTCTTCGCTGTTGGTGCTTTTGGCACTGGCGAGCTCGACTTTGTTTGTGGTGGACCAGCGCCAGTTTGGTGTGGTCTATGCGCTGGGCCAGATTAAAGACGTGATTACCGAGCCTGGTCTGAACTTCAAGCTGCCGCCACCATTTCAAAATGTGTCCTACATCGATAAGCGCTTGCTGACTCTCGACAGCACAGATGCTGAGCCGATGTTGACCGCTGAGAAGCAGCGCGTCGTCATTGACTGGTATGTGCGTTGGCGCATCACTGAGCCTTCGGAGTACATTCGCAATGTGGGCTTGAATGAAGGCGCTGGTGCTAGCCAGCTCAACCGTGTGGTGCGAAATGCATTCCAGGAAGAGATCAACAAACGCACTGTGAAAGAGTTGCTCTCGCTCAAGCGTGAAGCACTGATGGCCGACGTCAAAGCTGAAGTACTCGACAAGGTGCGTGGCTCCAAGCCTTGGGGCGTGGATGTGGTGGATGTTCGCATCACCCGCGTGGACTACGTAGAGGCGATTACGGAATCGGTTTACCGCCGGATGGAAGCTGAGCGCAAACGCGTCGCCAACGAACTGCGCTCAACGGGTGCCGCCGAGGGCGAAAAAATCCGTGCGGACGCTGATCGTCAGCGTGAAATTACGATCGCCAATGCCTACCGCGATGCGCAGAAAATCAAAGGCGAGGGCGATGCAGAGGCAGCGCGCATTTATGCGGAGTCGTTTGGTAAAGATCCGCAATTCGCGCAGTTCTATCGCAGCCTCGAGGCCTACAAATCCACGTTCGCCAACAAAGGCGACGTGATGGTGCTGGATCCGAACGGTTCTGAATTCTTCAAAACTTTCCGCAATGGGGGCGGTAGCGCTCCAGCAGTCAAAAAATAAACGTGAGTGGAGACACGTTGTGGGTAGCACTAGCCCTTGTGCTAGTGCTCGAAGGTTTGTTTCCTTTTGCGTCACCCCGCGGGTGGCGCAAGCTGTTTGAGCAGCTCTTGCAGTTGCAGGACGGGCAGATCCGCTTCTATGGCTTGTGCAGCATCGTTGTGGGTTTAGTCAGCATTTGGTGGATGCTCTCCTGAAATTTAGGGCTCAAGGCCGGTAAAATCTTCGTTTTAACAGCCTCCCCTCAATTCCATGTCCGCTTGGGTCCTCCCGGATCACATTGCCGATGTACTGCCGTCCGAAGCACGTCACATCGAAGAAATACGTCGAGATCTCCTGGACATGGCCCGTTGCTATGGCTACGAGCTCGTGATGCCCCCGTTGCTGGAGCACTTGGAGTCTCTGCTTTCCGGTACCGGCAAAGCGCTGGATCTGCAGACCTTCAAGTTGGTTGATCAGCTCTCCGGTCGCACGATGGGCTTGCGGGCTGACACCACGCCGCAGGTTGCCCGGATTGATGCACATTTGTTGAACCGCCGCGGCGTTACCCGCTTGTGCTACTGCGGGCCGGTGTTGCATACGCTGCCTGCAGTGCCTCATGCCACCCGTGAGCCTTTGCAGTTCGGTGCGGAAATCTATGGCCACGCGGGCTTGGAGGCTGACCTCGAAATTTTGACCTTGGCTTTAGATTGCCTCAAGGCGAGCAAGGTAGGCAGCCTAACTGTGGACATGGCGGATGCGCGCATCGTCAGCAGCTTGCTTGCCGAGTCGGGTTTGAGCAGCAGCCAACGTGCCGACGTTTTGGCAGCCCTCGCATCCAAAGACAGCAGTGCTCTGAGCGAACTCACAGCGGCTTGCCCAGCACCTATTTCTGCGGCGCTCAAGTTGTTGGTGACGCTGTACGGCGGGGCCGGTGTGTTGGCCCAAGCCCGTGCAGCGCTTCCTCAATTGCCCGGTGTGCTCGAGGCCCTCGACCATCTCGAATGGATGGCCGGTCACCTTGATGGTGTCAAAGTCACTTTTGACCTCGCGGATTTGCGTGGCTATGCGTACTACACCGGCATGCGTTTTTCCGTCTACGCCCAAGGTGCCAGCGATGCGTTGGCCCGTGGCGGGCGTTATGACGAGGTGGGCTCGGTCTTCGGTCGCAAGCGGCCGGCGGTCGGCTTCAGTCTGGATGTGAAAGTTCTAGCCCATGCGGCACAGGTGCGGCCACTGCGGGCTGCCATCCGTGCTCCATGGGGCGAGGCCACGGCCTTGCGAGCAGCGATTGCGGGTTTGCGCCAACAGGGTGAAACCGTAGTGTGTGTCCTCCCCGGGCACGAAAGTGAAGTCGATGAGTTCCATTGCGACCGTGAGCTGGTGCAAGCCGCTGGTCAGTGGGTCGTAACAGCAATTTAATCCTGAGCGAAATGAATACAACCAAAGGTCGAAATGTAGTGGTCGTCGGCACCCAGTGGGGTGATGAGGGCAAGGGAAAACTGGTCGATTGGCTCACCGAAAGCGCCCAAGGCGTGGTGCGCTTTCAAGGCGGACACAACGCGGGCCACACTCTGGTGATCAACGGCGTGAAAACCGCGTTGCACCTGATCCCCTCCGGCATCATGCGCCCCGGCGTCAAGTGCTATATCGGTAACGGTGTGGTGTTGTCGGCCGCCAAGTTGTTCGAGGAAATCGAAGGCTTGGAAAAGGCAGGCGTAGAGGTCCGCTCCCGCCTGCGTGTGAGCGAAGCCTGCCCCTTGATCCTTCCATTCCATGTCGCATTGGATGTCGCGCGGGAAGCCTTCCGTGAAAAAGGCGGCACCGCCAAGATCGGTACCACCGGTCGGGGTATTGGCCCGGCTTACGAAGACAAGATCGCACGTCGCGCGTTGCGTGTGCAGGATCTCAAGCACCCTGAGCGTTTTGCTGCCAAGCTGCGCGAGCTTCTCGATTTACACAACCACGTTCTAGCGACCTACTTGGGGTCTGAGGCGTTTGACTTCGGTCCTCAGCTGGCGCCCTTCATGGCCAACGGCCGGGTTCAGTTTGAACCGGTGTTCCAGCAAGCGATGGAACACGCGGCACTGCTCAAAACCATGATTGCCGACGTGTCCCGCGAGTTAAACGAAGCCAATCTGGCTGGCGCCAATCTGCTGTTTGAAGGTGCGCAGGGCACCTTGCTGGATGTGGACCATGGCACCTACCCCTATGTGACTTCCAGCAACTGCGTCGCTGGTAATGCGGCGGCTGGCTCGGGCGTCGGCCCCGGCATGCTGCACTACATCCTGGGCATCACCAAGGCTTATTGCACTCGCGTCGGCGGTGGTCCGTTCCCCACTGAGTTGGACTGGGAAGTGCCTGGTACCCCCGGCTATCACATGAGCACCATTGGCGCCGAAAAAGGCGTGACTACTGGTCGCTCACGCCGTTGCGGCTGGTTTGACGCGGCGTTGCTCAAGCGCTCCGCCCAGGTCAACGGTTTGTCGGGCCTGTGTATCACCAAGCTCGATGTGCTCGATGGCCTGAAAGAATTGATGCTCTGCACCGGCTATGAGGTGGATGGCGAAAAAATCGATATCTTGCCCATGGGCGCCGATGAGATTGAGCGCTGCAAACCCATCTACGAAGTGATGGAAGGTTGGAGTGACAGCACCGTGGGTGTGACCCAATACGACAAGCTGCCGGTAGCGGCCCGCTTGTACCTGCAGCGTATCGAACAAGTGACCGGCGTGCCGATTCACATGGTGTCTACCAGCCCGGACCGGGACCACACCATCATGATGCGCCACCCTTATTTGCCTGAGTAAGCTGTTTTATGCGTTTTATGCCTCTAGCCCACGTAAATACTGCGCAAGCAGCTATCCTTTTAGGAGCAATTTGATGTTGACTGAAGACGGTAAACACCTCTATGTAAGCTACGACGAGTACCACAATCTCATCGAAAAGCTGGCCATCAAAGTCTTCCAGTCCGGCTGGGAGTTCGACACAATTTTGTGCCTGGCCCGCGGCGGCATGCGTCCTGGCGACATTCTTTCCCGGGTGTTTGACAAGCCTCTGGCCATCATGTCGACCAGCTCTTACCGCGCGGAAGCCGGTACCCAGCAAGGCAACCTTGATATCGCCCGCTATATCACCACCCCCAAGGGCGAGATCGCAGGCCGGGTGTTGCTGGTGGATGACTTGGCTGATTCCGGTCACACCCTGAATGCGGTGATCAACCAGCTGCGTAACAACTACGCCCCGATCACTGAGCTGCGTAGCGCGGTAATTTGGACCAAAGCCGTCAGCGTGTTCACACCCGACTACTCGGTCGAGTTCCTGCCGACTAACCCTTGGATTCACCAGCCGTTTGAGAGCTACGACTCTTTGCGTCCGCAGCAGCTGATTCAAAAGTGGAGTGTTTGACGCATTGTTTGTTGCTGGCGTAGTTGCATGACCGACCGGATCACTCACCTCATTCACCATCCTTACCAGCCGCCGGCTGGTTTTGAGGCGCCCCAACCGGGCGTGTTCAAGGCCTCGACGGTTTTCTTCCCCAGCGTGGCTGCCATGCGCAGTCGCGAATGGAAAGACAAGTCGGCGTATACCTACGGGCTGCATGGCACGCCCACCAGCTATGCGCTGGAGGAGCGCCTCGCCACCCTGGAGGGCGGCGACGAATGCTTGTTGGTTCCCAGTGGCCTGGCTGCGCTGGGTTTGGTGGCCATGTCGCTGCTCAAAAGTGGTGACGAGGTGTTGGTTCCGGACAATGCGTATGGCCCCAATAAGGCCATCGTAGAGGGCGAGCTCCAAGGTTGGGGCATTACCCATCAGTACTACAACCCGATGGATCCGGAAGACTTGGAGGCCCAGATCTCCAGCCGGACCAAGCTGGTGTGGTTAGAGGCAGCTGGGTCTGTCAGCCTTGAGTTTCCCCATTTGGTGGAGATGGTGCGCATCTGCCAGCGGCGCCGGGTAAACACTGCACTCGACAACACCTGGGGCGCCGGCCTAGCGTTTTGCCCGTTTGACTTGGCGCCGGGTGCGGCGGAGCGGGTCAGCGTCGATATCTCGGCCCATGCACTTACCAAATACCCCAGTGGGGGTGGCGACGTCCTCATGGGCAGTGTGATCACCCGCAATCCGGGGCTGCACCTCAAGCTCAAGCTCACCCATATGCGCTTTGGAATCGGTGTGGGTATGAATGACGTGGAGATGGTGCTCCGCTCATTGCCGACCATCGACCTGCGGTACAAAGCCCACGATGCCGCCACGCGCTCGCTGGCGGCATGGGCACAGACCCAAGCCGAGTTTGTGCAAGTCCTGCATCCGGCCTTGCCGGAGTCGCCCGGTCATAGCCATTGGAAGGCGCTGACCGGTGGCGAGATCGGGACCGCCGCGGGTTTGTTCAGTGTGATGTTGGATCCACGCTTCACCCAAGCCGAGGTGGATGCCTTCTGCGATGCGCTACGCCTGTTTAAGCTTGGTTACAGCTGGGGCGGGCCTATCAGCTTGGTAGTGCCCTATGAGCTAGAAACCATGCGCTCCGGTTGGCCCGAGCATCTGCTGCGCGGCACGCTGGTTCGCTTCTCGGTCGGTTTGGAAGACGTGGCTGATCTGCAAGCCGACATTGCACAGGCGCTCGAGGTATTGCGCTGACTGCGTGTTTTCCTGAGTAGGCAAGGCATGGAGGAGGGCGTACGCTGCTCCCATGACTTCGCCGCTTGATGCCGAACCGGCACCCTACATTCCCCCACCGTCAGAAGCGCCCCGCAAGTCTGTGGCGACCCTGGCATGGGGCGCACCCTTGCAGTGGTTGTTGCGCGGTCTGCAGGACATGCAGGCCCATCCCGGAATTGCCTTGTTTTATGGCGTTGCATTCACCACCATGGCCTTGGTGCTGGGTGCCGTGTTCCGCAGCAGCCCCGAATACACCATGACGATCGCTTCGGGCTGCTTGTTGGTCGGCCCCTTTCTCGCCATGGGCTTGTATGAAGTGAGTCGCCGGCGGGAGGCAGGTACTCCCGCCTCGTTGGGCGGTTCCATCACCTGCTGGGACCAGCATTTGGGCAGTATGGCGATGCTGGTTCTCGTGCTGATTGTGCTGGAGCTGCTGTGGGGGCGAGCCTCTTTGGTGGTGTTTGCCGTGTTTTTCAACACCGGCATGCCATCGACGACAGGCGTAGTCCAAGCCGTGTTCAACCCAGACAATCTCGAGTTCGTGATGGCTTATGGTGTGGTCGGTGGCGGGTTCGCCTTGCTGGTGTTCGCCTTGAGCGTTGTGTCCATTCCCATGATTCTTGACCGCGACACCGATGCGGTGTTTGCTGCGATCACCAGCATCGAGGTGTTTCTGTGCAACCTGGGCGTCATGCTGTGGTGGGGGGCCTTGCTCAGCGGATTGTTGGTGGGGGCGCTGATGGTGCCGTGGCATGCGGGCTTGTTGGTGGTGGGGCCCTTGTTGGGCCACGCAACATGGCACGCCTATCGGGCGTCGGTGCAGTGGCCGGGGCAGGAAAGCCCGAGTGATAGCCTCGAAAACAGCAGCCCGCCTGCGTGAGCGCAGGCCGAGGTGGTAAAGTGGCTTCAATTAACGAAAGCACACTTTGGCAACACCCAACTACGGATACGAAAAACGTCAGAAAGAACTGGCTAAAAAGAAGAAAAAAGAGGAAAAGCTCAAGCAAAAAGCCGAGCGCAAGACAGGTGATGAGCCTGAGTTAACGCCCAACGAGGCGGCTGAATTGGCTGCTGCCGATGGTGCCGCTCCTAGCGCCGAAACTCCAGCGGCTTGAGTTTGGCGGCATGGCCGCCCGATCCCGGACAACCTCCCCAAGTGCACGTCATTTGAGGAGGTTTTTTATTGCCGGCCACATGGTGTTCAGAATCGTGGGGTGGGCTTCTTCCCGCGGGTGAATCCGGTCCGCTTGAAACATGGCCGCAGCGTTGGGTCCATCGGCCACGCCTTTGAGTAAAAACGGCACCAAGGCCGCCTTCGTGCTCTTGGCAACCGTGGCAAAGGTCTCGCTGAATCGTTTGGTGTAATCCTGCCCGTAGTTGGGCGGCACCTGCATCCCTGCCAATAAAACTTTGGCGCCCGCCTGTTGGGCTGCGCGTGTCATTGCGGTCAGGTTGTCTTGGGTCATGGTGAGGGGCAGGCCGCGCAGTGCGTCGTTCCCCCCTAACTCGATAACCACCACGGTGGGCCTGTGCTGGGCCAACAGCGCGGGCAGGCGCGAGCGCCCTCCGGAAGTGGTGTCGCCGCTGATGCTGGCGTTCACCACGGTCGCGGCCAGCTTTTCCTGACCCAAGCGCTGCTCCAGGAGTGCCACCCAGCCGGTGCCGCGTTTGAGGCCATATTCGGCACTCAAGGAGTCGCCCACAATCAGGATCTTGGCGCCGTTGGCTGCCCGGGGTGCTGCATCCTTTGCCATCGCCGGGTTTAGCCCTGCAAAAGAGGCCAGAATGAGTACCGCGATACAGTGTCTACGAACTAGAGAGAGCCCCATGAGTGATTCCATTATTTCGGTTGAGCATGTTTTCAAGGCGGTGACTGATTCCACCGGCACGCTGGAGATCCTGCGTGACATCGATTTTGCACTCAATACCCGTGAGACCGCAGCCATTGTGGGGGCATCGGGCTCCGGCAAGAGCACCTTGCTCTCCATCATTGCGGGCTTGGATACGCCGACCGGCGGCACCGTACGGGTCGCCGGGCAAGACATTTTTGCCCTGGATGAAGACGCCCGTGCCGCACTGCGCGCCCGCCAGGTGGGTTTTGTGTTTCAGAGCTTTCAGTTGCTGGGCAACCTCACCGCGTTGGAGAATGTCATGCTGCCCCTCGAGCTCGATGGCCGTAAAGACGCCCGATCTGCGGCAACCGAAATGCTCTCCCGCGTGGGCCTGTCGCAGCGCTTGAACTCCTACCCCAAGGTGCTGTCCGGCGGCGAACAGCAGCGGGTGGCGCTGGCCCGTGCGTTTGTGGTCAAGCCCGCAGTCTTGCTGGCCGATGAACCCACCGGCAGTCTGGATTTCGCCACCGGCGAAAAAATCATGGAGCTGATGTTTGACCTCAACCGCGAACAGGGCACCACACTGGTATTGGTGACGCACGACCGCAGCATTGCTGCCCGTTGCGACCGGCGGATTTTGATCGAAGCCGGCAGGGTCGCCCCCGAGGCAGTAGCCGCCTGATGGGCGGATTTTGCGCCTACACGCCCCGCCGCGTAAGCGCCCACGACGGCAGCATTTTGCTATAAAAAATATAGCGTATTGCGCAGATCAAACGTGCGCTAGAGCCCGATTTTCCTTAAATGTCCCCTTGGGGGATCTCGATAGACACCACCGTGCCTGACTGCGGTGTGCTTTCAATGCTGAGTCGGGCCTTGTGCAGGTCTGCAATCAATTTGGCGGTGCTCAAACCCAGCCCGAAGCCCGGGTGTTTGCCCGAACTGTCTGCCCGGTAGAAGCGCTCGAAGATGTGCTGTTGCACCTCGTGGGTCATTCCTTGGCCGTGATCTTGCACGCGTATCCGCACACCACCCGGGTTTTCAGCGTCTTCGCTCAGCGGCCCTACGGTCAGGGTGACTTGCGTACCCTGTGGGCTGAAGGCATAGGCGTTGTGCAGCAACTCGTTGACCGCCGTGGTGATCGCGACCGGGTCGACACGGCACCAAGGGATCGGGTCGTGGTGGACTAGCACCGGTGGCTCACGCCCCTCGGGCAGGTCGAGAAGGCGCGCGGCAGTGGCACACAGGGCCCCGAGGTCGGTGTTGCGGGTGCGTTTCACGTCCAGGCCGTTCAGATCCATTTCAGACAAGTCCAGCATGCGCTGCAGCAAATGGTTTAAGCCCTGGGACTTGCGCAAGATGTGCTGGCCCATCTCTTTCGCCATGGCGGCACTTTGCTCACGCGTGGCCAGCAGGTCTGCGTAACCGTGAATCACGGTCAGTGGGGTGCGGATTTCGTGGGCCGCAAACGACATGAATTGCGACTTGGAGCGTTCGAGTTGTACCTCCGGCGTGGTGTCGTGCAGCAGCACGATGGTGCTCAGCTGGGGGTCTTCAAACGCATGGATGCGCATGTCCAGGTAGCGGGCAGGCAAGTCTGGCCGGGCCGGCACCAGATCCCGGTACACATGGTGTTGCTTGTGGTTGCGCACGCTCAGCATGCTCTGGGTGACGGACAGGGCCTGGGCCTGGGCGAGTTGAAAATTGCGCCCGATATGGCGTGCCACCGTCACATAGCTCTGCCGATCCTCCCCGGCGGCCAGGGCGATCAGCTCGAACCCTTTGTCATTGCCCAGTACCAGCAGGCCGTCGGCATCAAAGCCCATGTAGCCCTGATTGGTGGCCTCGAGCACTGATCGCAGTTGCACCGATTGCTGCTCCAAGCGGAGGTTGGTTTGCTGCAGCGCGGCGTCTGTGGCCTGCAGTTCCCGGGTGCGCCTTTCCACGGCAAGGGTGAGCAACTGGGTAGAGCCGCTGAGCACTAGGCTGGCTGCGAGCGTCACCCAGGTGAAAAAGATGCCGACTGCCATTGCCAGAAACGGGGTTTTGCTGAGTTGCTGACGCCAGAAGTGGCCGCTAGGTTGGGCCTCGAAGCGGTATTGGCGGTCGCTGAACGACAGCACCTCGGCACTGGGCCCCGGTGCCGGCAGCGCCAACAAGGGCCAGGTGTGCAAGGGGTTGCGGATCGGTGGGGCCAGCACGGTGCTGTCTTCAAACAGGAGTTGGCCGTTGGCAGACGGCGTTTGGTCCACAAAGCGGTAGGCCACCACTTCCGGGCCGCTTGCGCTGCCATCTGGCACTCTGAATTGGCTAAATCGCAGTGCGGCAATCACGCTGCCCACCAGGCTCTCCATGCGCAACACCGCCACAGCAAACCCGACCGGCAAGCGCGTGCCGGCCCCGGGCGCCGCGTCGTAAAGTGGGCTCAGGTACAGCGCACCCCAAGACTTGCCATTCTCTTGGGCGAGCTGGACCCGGGCCGTTGTGGCGGGCCGGCCTGTGGCAATCGCCTGGTCGATGGCGTCGCGGCGCACCGGGTTGGCATGGATGTTCAGGCCTAGCGCTGGTCGGTTGAGCTCGAGCGGGGCGATGTGCTCCACTGCCACATAGAAAGCTGCCTGCACGCTGGGCACCAGAGTGCCCTCTGCCGTGCGATCCCGCAAACCAGCGTCCGTGCCATAGGCCTTGCGAAGGCGGGCCTCGAACGGCGCGCGGCTTGCATCGGCAACCAGCGGGTTCCAGCTCAGGGCCTGCACATGGGGAGCGCCGGCGCGGATGGCGGCTGCCATGTCTGCAAAATCGTCGGGTTGCGTCCGCAAGCTGGTTCGCAAATGGCTTTGCAAGATACCTACTGAGGTTTCGACACTGTGCAAATCGGTGGTGATACGTTGGGCGAGGGCGGTGTTGGAGTCTTGCAGGCGGGCTAGAGTCAAGCGCTCATCGGTCCACAGCGCCCGTGCGGTCAGCGCCAGTGTCAAGCCGGCGGCCAATCCGACCAAGAAGGTGACGCGCCATTTGCGCGCTTCACGCCAGCTGTCATCCTGGAGCCAAAGAATGGTCATGGGCAACACAATCGCAATGCCCGCCCATTCAGGTAACAACAGGGCCGCCGCCTGCAGGCCCCAGTGGCTGACCGAGGGGGCGGCGGGCAGAAAGACCAGACCCAGCAGATACACCCCGGTGCCGATACCGGCACCCAGTAAGCCAGCGCCGGCAATCTGCATGCTCTTGCGCAAACGACGCAATTTGCTGGGCAAAATTTGCAGGACCAGCACCGCCAGCCTTGCCACTTCGGTCTGGATCACCAGCGCGGTGGCCCCCAACGCGGCCAGCCAGAGTGCCTGGTGATCGGGGCTGCCGTCGTTCAGGCACAAGTCCCAGGCAAAGCGAGCGAGCCACAAGCCGGGTAGCACTTGGCGACCGCACATCAGCGCAACCGCGACCGCCACCCCCGCTGCCGCTGAGCCCGCAACCGGGAGGGGATGCGGCAGCGCAAACAGCAGGTGCATGAGCACCGCTACCACCAAGTAGCTCAATGCGCACACGCCATTAGCGGCCCATAGGGGCAAACCCATGAGCCAAGCAGCGGGCTTACTCACCGAGAGCGCGGAGATACCGGAGTGGGGCATGAGTTTTATTTTAAATTTTTATCACATTAAAACATTTTAAATAATAAAAATGAATCTTTTTCTGTTGAAATTCTGCGAGCGTGTTCGGAGCGTCAGGCGGCGATGCGAAGGCATTCGGGCGGCACCCCCGATAATCGGGGGATGTCATCTCCCAAAGTTCTATTCGGCTTTCACGCCGTCGGTGTGCGTTTGAAGACCGCGCCAAAGTCCATCGTTGAAATTTATTACGAGCCCACCCGCCGTGATGCCCGCATGCGCCAGTTTCTGGAGCGGGTGGCTGAGGCAGGCGTCCGTGTGATTGAAGCCGATGGCATGCGCCTAGCCAAACTCGCCGGCAGCCACGGCCACCAAGGTGTGGCCGCGCGGGTGCATGAGCTCAAACAAGTGCATTCGCTGGATGAACTGCTCGAAAACCTCGAAGCCGCCAACGCCGAACTCCCGCCGGAGCAACGTACCCAGCCCCTGATTTTGGTACTGGACGGCGTGACAGACCCCCACAACCTGGGTGCCTGCCTGCGTGTGGCTGATGGCGCCGGCGCCCACTGCGTGATTGCCCCCAAGGACCATGCCGCCGGCATCAACGCCACGGTCGCCAAGGTTGCCAGCGGAGCGGCTGAGACGGTGCCGTACTTCATGGTGACCAACCTGGCGCGCACGCTCAATGAGCTGAAGGAGCGCAACATCTGGATCATCGGCACCAGTGACCAAGCCCCCAGCAACCTGTACCAGGCCGATCTGAAAGGCCCGGTCGCCCTGGTGCTGGGTGCCGAGGGCGACGGCATGCGACAGCTCACTGCCAAGACGTGCGACCAGTTGGTCAGCATTCCGATGCAAGGCGCGGTGGAGAGCCTGAATGTGTCTGTGGCGAGCGGCGTGTGCCTGTACGAGGCGCTGCGTCAGCGCACTGTGGCAGCCCCTGCATTTTCAAAACCGGGAGTGTGACGATGTTTGCTACTAAATTGAGAGCGGCTTGCGCAGGTTTAATGGGGGCTGCGCTCCTATTTGGCTTGACCGCCTGTACCCAGGAGCAACAAAACAAGTTGGGTCGCGAGATCCAGAACTGGACTGGCACCAATGGCGTGTTGGAGTTCTATGCCGGGGACAAGCTGGTGCGTCGCTTCATCAAAATCGACAAGCTCAGTACCGCCATGGGAACCGACGACGGCAAGCCACGGCCCTACCGCTTTGGCTATGGGGTACTGGACGAAAACCTGAACTTCACTGCGGACAGCGGCGAGAAGAAGGTGTATTTCGAGATCAGCGACTACGGCTCCAACTACCTGTTCTTTGAGAACCCGCGCTGAAACTAGCCTTCAATCCGGCCTTAAATCCAGCCCATCCACCCGGCCAGGGCACCTGCACCCAGCAGCCATAGCAAGTGGATCTTGGTTTTCCACACCAAGAGGGTGCTCAACGCCGTAACGGCCCAGAGCGCCAGGTGGTGGGTATCGGCCTTGTGGTTGGCGGCCAGAATCCAGCCGGTGGCCACCAGCAGCGCAATGACCAGGGGCGCCATGCCCTGCTTGAAGGCGCGCACGGCGCGCAGCTCCCGGTTGCGGTGACCCCATCGGGACGCTGTGAACGTGAGGATGCTGCTAGGCAGCATGATGCCCAGCATCGACAAAAACACGCCCAGCATGGCCAAGCCCAAGCCATACCACCCGGCGCCGAGGCCGCCCGCGGCGTTGAGGCCGATAGTCCAGCCCAATAGCGGCACAAACAAAATATTGGGCCCGGGCGCCGCTTGCGCGAGCGCAATGCAGTTGCTGAACTGCTCGGCGTCCAGCCAACCCTTCTCGACCACCAGAAAGCGCTGCATATCGGGTGCCGTGGTGATGGCGCCGCCCACCGCAAGTAGCGAGAGCGAGGCGAAGTGCGTAAAGAGCTCGAACCACTGGGCAGCGGTCAGGGTGATGCTCATGAGGCCTCCTTTTGGGCCGCTAGATGGCCCAGGCATCGGTAGGCCCAGATACACCCCAAGCCGCCCAAGCCCAGCAAGACCCAAATAAGGGGCACGCGCAGCAAAGCCACGGCTACAAAAGTGGCAGCCATTAATGCGAGGCAGGCGCCGAGGCCCATGACATTGCTTTTGAGGGCCGGCACCAGGCGCAGGCCGGCGGCGATGATGAGTCCGGCCGCTACCGCGCCCATACCGCGCAGTGCGCCTTGGGCTTGCGGGTTATCGGCCACACCGGCAAAGGCGGCGGCCAATACCAGCACCAGAACCAGCGGAAAGCTTAGCATGCCCGCCACACCGGCCAGCGCGCCGCGCCACCCGAAGTAGCGGTCGCCCAGCATCAGTGAGAGGTTCACCACATTGGGGCCGGGCAGGATCTGGGCCACGGCCCAGTCTTCCACAAACTCTTCGGCGGTGAGCCATTGTTTGCGATCGACGAGTTCGCGCTGGGCGACTGCGAGCACGCCGCCAAAGCCCTGCAGGGCGAGCAGCGAGAAAGAAATAAACAGATCCGTTTTGGAGCGGGGCGCCGCGCGCGGAGTGGGGCTTGGGGTGGTAGTCGGGCTAGGCGGCATGCAGGCGGGTTAGGTGGGTTGCCCCACCACAGTGAACTGGGCGCTATTGTCGCGCAGCCACTGTTCCGATCGGGCGCCATCCTGCTGGCCCGGGTGAAAGTCTTCGCGCAAATACTCGCGCCATTGCGCGCGGTTGCTGCTTATAAGCCCCCGGGTGCCAAACAAAAAGCTGGCAGCACTGCGCCAGGTGCTCCAGCGGAACAAGGCCTTGTCGTGCCAGAGGTTGCGCACGGTTTGCCGCGCCACATCGCTGAAAAAGGTGATCGTGATGTAGCGGAACAGGCGCAACCGCCATTCATGGTTGCCACCGATCGCGTGGTACACATCAAACGCGGTACTGCGGTGTTCACTTTCTTCAGCGCTGTGCCAGAGCCACAGGGTTTTGAGGCGCTCTTCGCTGCCCTCCAGGGCCTCGGGGTGGCTCAGCATCCAATCAGCAAAGATGGCTGTCAGATGCTCGGTGGCCGCCGTGGCCGCCACATGGATGCGGACATCGCGGTGGGCATTGGCCTCCAAGCGCCGGGTGGCGCGTCGCTCCAGCGCATTGTCAAAACCCTGCTGGGTCAGTTGCGCATTGAACAGGCTGTGGATGCGGCGGTGGGTGGCCTCTTGGCCCACAAAGCCCTGCACCTCGGTGGCAAAGCGTGCACGCTGGTCCTCGGGCAGGGTTTTGAGGCCGGCGCGGACCGAGTCCATAAAGTACTGCTCACCCAGCGGGAAGCTCATGGACAGCGCATTAAAAAACGCACTGCGAAATGCGTCGCCCCCATTCCAGCGCACCGCAAACGGGGTGTTGAGGTCGATCAGAATTCTGCGGACAGTCAGGTCGGTCATATGGTGGCCTCAGAGGGTGTGGGTTGTGCGGGCAAGTCGCGGAGCTGGGTGGCCACCCAGTCCATCACGGCAGGTGTGCTCACCATTTGCACATGGCCTATGGCGTCGAACACGACCGGCTCCACACCGGGCAAGACCTGTGCCCGCTGGGGAAACACAATGTTGTCTTGCGGGGTGAGCGCAATCCGGATCAAGGCACGCCGATCAGGGGTTTCAGATTCCGCCAGGCCTTGCAGCCAGGCGCTGTCAAACAGCATTTGGCGGCCATTGGGTGTCGTGGCTTTTTTGGCGGCTTTGGTGCCGGCATGGGGCGTCCCTAGCGTCAGGACACGGGCCACCCGCTCACTGCCGTGTTGGCGCATCCACGCCCGAATCGCCAGGCCGCCCATGCTGTGGCCGACCAAGGCCACCTGTGTATGGCCGCTGTGCTGCAACAGCTGTTGAACCGACTTCTCGATGTGGGCCGCATAGTGGTCGATCGAGACAAACAAAGGCTCCAGATTGATCGCCAGCACGGTGTGCCCTTGGGCCTGCAGGCGGGGGGCTACATCGTCCCAGAGGCGGTGATTGCACAAGTAGCCATGCACCAGCAACACCGGCACCCGGGTGGGGCCCGGGTCAGCAGGTAGCAGGGGCGGGCGCTTGTCAGCCCAGGGTTGGCGCAGCACAAAGGTGCGGAAGTTGGCAACGGTCTCGCCCCACCAAGCCCGGTAAAACGCGCCCGCCGGTTCCGCCGGGGCACGGCTTTTCAGCATGGTGTAGGCCGTGCTCAGCACCACGGCCAGCCACGGCAAAAGCACGGTGGCAATGAGCATATCGCCCGTAGCTCCATGCCAGAGCATGGCCAGACCCACGCCGGTAATCACCAAAGCGAGTAAAAAACGTTGCAGCAGTTTGGCGAGCATGGGTAGGTGGTTTTACGGTTGTCAGTACACCGGCTGGAAGCGCCGGATGGCGGCCCGCACATCATCGCTCAAGGCAAAACCGCCTCCGAATTGTGTGGCCAAAGCGGCCGCCCGCGCCTCAAATGTGTCGATGCCCATGCCGTAGATGAACTGCATGGCGCCACCGGTCCACGCCGGGAAACCGATGCCGAAGATCGAGCCGATGTTGGCATCGTGCACGCTGGTCAGCACGCCCTCGGCCAGGCAGCGCGCTGTCTCCACCGCTTGGCGGTAGAGCAGGCGGTCTTTGAGGTCGGTGATGTTCCACGCGACATCGGGCTTTTCGAACAGACCTTTGAGTTCGGGCCAGAGGAACTTCTTGGCACCTTTCTCAGAGGGGTATTCGTAAAAGCCCGCACCACCGGCGCGGCCGGGGCGGTTGTGCTGCTTCACCATTTTCTCGACCACGCGTTCACCGGGTGTGGCGATATAGGCCTTGCCCTCGGCCTCAAAGTCTTTTTTGGTCTGGTCCATCACGTGCAGGCTCAAGGTGAGGGCGGTTTCGTCCAGCACGGCCAAGGGGCCCACCGGCATGCCGGCCTGGATGCCCGCGTTTTCAATCGCCGCAGCGGGAATGCCTTCGCCGAGCATGGCTGCACCTTCCATCACAAAGGTACCGAACACGCGGCTGGTGAAGAAGCCCCGCGAGTCGTTCACCACGATGGGGAATTTGCCCAGTGCTTGCACGTAGTCAAAAGCGCGGGCCACAGTCTCATCGTCCGTGGCTTTGCCTTTGATGATTTCGACCAGCTTCATCTTGTCGACGGGGCTGAAGAAATGGATGCCAATGAATTTCTCGGGTTTGGCGCTGGCTTTGGCCAGTCCGGTAATCGGCAAGGTAGATGTGTTGGAGGCAAAAAATCCACCCGGGGCCAAAAGCGGCTCGGCCTCTTGGGTGACCTTGGCTTTGAGTTCGCGGTTCTCAAATACGGCTTCGATGATCAAGTCGCAGCCTTGCAGGTCGGCCACGCTGCCGGTGGGGTGGATCAGGTCCAGGATCTGTTGCTGGGCCTCGGGCTTCATGCGGCCCTTGTCCACACGCGCTTGAGTGATTTTGGCGCTGTAGCTCTTGCCGAGGTCTGCCTTTTCCTGGCTCACGTCTTTGAGCACGGTGGTGATGCCTTTGCTGGCCTGGCTATAGGCAATGCCCGCGCCCATCATGCCGGCGCCCAGCAGGCCCACCTTGGTGGGTTTGAAGCGCGGCACCTCAGCTGGGCGGCTCTGGCCGCTCTTGATGGCATTCAGGTTGAAGAAGAAGGTGTTGATCATGGCCTTGGCCTGTGGGCCGGACATGAGCTTGGCCAGATACCGGCTTTCAATGCGCAGCGCGGTGTCGAGGTCCACCTGCAAGCCCTCGACCATGCAGGCGATGATGGCTTCGGGAGCGGGGTAGAGGCCCCGGGTGTTTTTCTTGATGACAGCAGGCGCAATCGGCAACATGCCTGCCACTGCCGGGCTGCTGGGCAGGCCGCCGGGCACTTTGTAGCCTTTGGCTTCCCACGGGTGTTGGGCTGTCGGGTTGGCGGCAATCCAAGCCAAAGCCTTGGCGCGCATCTCGCCTGCGGCGTCGGGGCCGGGCGCTACCAGCTCGTGCACCAGCCCCAGGCCTTTGGCCTCGGTGGGGTTGAAGGTTTTGCCTTCCACCAGATAAGGCTGGGCGCCCATCAGCCCCAGGTGGCGCGTCATCTTGGTCACGCCACTGGCACCCGGCAACAGGCCCAGAGTGACTTCGGGCAGGCCGAACTGGGTTTTGCGGTCGTCCACGGCAATGCGGTAGTGACCCACCAAGGCAACCTCCCAGCCGCCACCCAAGGCCGTGCCATTGAGCAGGCTGACCACCGGTTTGCCCAGGGTCTCAATGGTGCGGAAGTTACGCTTCACCCGTTCGATTTCTTCAAAGATGCGCGGTGCGTCCGCCGGGGTCAGGCGCATGGCCGCTTTGAGGTCCGCGCCGGCGAAGAAGGTGCTTTTTGCTGACGTCAGCAGGATGCCGGTGATGCTGTCTTTGTCCTGCAGCACCTGTGCGGCCACGGCATCCATGTCCTGCTGCCATTGCAGGCACATGGTGTTGACGGGGGAGTCCGGTTCATCAAAGGTGATGGTCGCAATACCGTGGTCCAGGGAGTAGCGGATGGTTTTCATGATGTGGGTGAAAATGCTATAAATTTAGGAGCTTCTCGCGCAATATCAACGGGCACTAGAGGCTGAAAAGGCTTCAAAGTCTCTCGACGATGGTGGCAATGCCCATGCCGCCGCCCACACACAAGGTGGCCAGCCCGTAGCGCAATTTGCGGCGGTGCAACTCGTCAATCAGCGTGCCCAGAATCATGGCGCCCGTAGCCCCCAGCGGGTGGCCCATGGCAATGGCGCCGCCGTTTACATTGACCTTGTCGTGCGGCACCTTCATCTCTTTCATGAAGCGCATCACCACGGCGGCAAAGGCTTCGTTCACTTCAAACAGGTCGATGTCGTCCACCGTGAGCCCGGCTTTGGCCAGCGCCTTGCGCGTGGAGGGCATGGGGCCGGTGAGCATGATGGTGGGGTCTGCGCCGCTCAAGGCCGTGGCCACAATGCGGGCGCGCGGGGCCAGGTTGTGGGCTTTGGCAGCGGCTTCATTGCCAATGAGCACCGCGGCAGCACCATCCACAATGCCCGAAGAGTTGCCGGCGTGGTGCACATGGTGAATGCGCTCCACCTGCGGGTAGCGGGTGAGCGCCACGGCGTCAAAGCCCATGCCGCCCATGTCACCAAACGCAGGTTTGAGGCCGGCCAGGCCTTCGAGCGTAGTGCCGGGTTTGATGAACTCATCGCGCGCCAGAATGGTCTGGCCCAGGCTGTCTTTGACGGGCATGACTGAGCGGTCGAAATAGCCGGCAGCTTGTGCCTTAGTGGCGCGGCGTTGCGATTCCAGCGCATAGGCATCCACATCAGCGCGGGTAAAGCCTTCCAGCGTCGCGATCAGGTCGGCGCCTATGCCTTGGGGCACAAAGCAGGTCTGGCTGTTGGTTTCGGGGTCCATGGCCCAGGCACCGCCGTCGGAGCCAATAGGTACGCGGCTCATGCTTTCCACGCCGCCGGCCACCACCAGGTCTTCCCAGCCGGAGCGCACTTTTTGCGCAGCCATGTTCACCGCCTCCAGGCCGGAGGCACAGAAGCGGTTGATCTGCACCCCCGCGCACTGGAAGTCCCAGCCGGCTTTCAGCGCAGCCACTTTGGGCAGCACAGCGCCCTGGTCACCTACCGGGGACACCACGCCCATGACGACATCGTCCACCTGCGCGGTGTCGAACTGGTGGCGCTGTTGCAGGTCGGTGAGCAGCCCTGCGAGCAGGGTGACGGGTTTGACTTCATACAGGCTGCCGTCTTTCTTGCCCTTGCCACGGGGTGTGCGGATGGCGTCAAACACATAGGCTTCGGTCATGGGGTCTCCGGTGTTGTCAGGGGAATTCGGGTGCGCACGCTGGCGCTTGCAAGCTGTTTTGCAGTATATTGTTTTTACCAAGCAAACGCTTTGTAAAAATAACTAATGACTTTCCCTTAGGAGACACCATGATCGAACGCACCCTGTTTACCCCGGACCACGAATCTTTCCGCGACAGCTTTCGCCGCTTCATGGAAAAGGAAATCGCCCCCTTTCATGCAGACTGGGAGGAGCAGGGCTATGTCGCCCGCGAGGTGTGGAACAAGGCCGGCGAGAACGGCTTTTTGTGTATGACCATGCCGGAGGAATACGGCGGCTCCGAGGCGGACAAGCTGTATTCGGTGATCCAGATGGAGGAGCTGGCCCGCGGCGGCTTCACCGGTATCGGCTTCGGGCTTCACAGCGAAATCGTGGCGCCTTACATCCTGCACTACGGCACGCCTGAGCAAAAAGCCAAGTACCTGCCCAAGCTGGCCAGTGGCGAGATGGTGGGTGCGATTGCCATGAGCGAGCCGGCGGCTGGCTCGGACTTGCAGGGCATCAAGTCCACCGCTATCCAGCAGCCTGACGGCAGCTACCTGCTCAACGGCAGCAAGACCTTCATCACCAATGGCTGGCATGCCGACCTCGTGGTGGTGGTGGCCAAAACCAACCCCGCGGCCGGCGGCAAAGGCACAAGCCTGCTGCTGGTGGAGCGCGGCATGCCCGGCTTCAGTGTGGGCCAGCGCCTCAAGAAAATGGGCATGAAAGCCCAGGACACTTCGGAGCTGTTTTTTGACAATGTGCGCGTACCCGCCGAGAACCTGCTGGGCGGTGCGGCCTATGAAAACAAAGGCTTCATTTGCCTGATGGAGCAGTTGCCCTGGGAGCGCTTACAGATTGCCATCGGGGCGGTGTCAGCGTCCCAGGCGGCCATCGACTGGACGGTGGACTATGTGAAAGAGCGCAAGGTGTTCGGCCAGCCGGTGGCCAGCTTCCAAAACACCCGCTATGTGCTGGCCGAACTGCAAACCCAGGTGCAAGTGGCTCGCGTGTTTGTGGACAAGTGCTGTGAGCTGATCGGCAAAGACCAGCTCGACACGGCCACTGCCAGCATGGCCAAGTACTGGACCACCGACCTGCAGTGCAAGGTGATGGACGAATGTGTGCAACTCTTCGGCGGCTACGGCTACATGTGGGAATACCCCATCACCCGCGCCTATGCCGATGCCCGGGTGCAGCGCATCTACGGCGGCACGAACGAGATCATGAAAGAAGTGATCACCCGGTCCATGGGGCTGGGCGGCAAGTAGGCGGGTGGGCGGCTTAGGGGTGCGGCGCACCCGTTAGCGCCGGGAATGGGGCGCCACTATGATCGCCGCATGACGTTTGATGCACTCTTTCTGCTGTCCGGCTTGGCGGCTTTTCTGGTCGGGTCGTCCAAGGGCGGCTTGCCTGCGGTGGGTATGTTGGGGGTGCCTATCCTGTCCATGGCGATGTCGCCAGTTCAAGCGGCACTGCTGTTGCTGCCCATATTTGTGATTTCGGACATGGCCGGTGTGTGGCTGTACCGTCGCGAATTCAGCCGGCCGAATCTGAAGATTTTGATCCCTGCCGGCATCGTGGGGGTGGGGGTCGGTTGGGCGACGGCTTCCATGGTGTCGGACCGCGCGATCATGCTGATGATTGGCTTGGTAGGCGTGGGGTTCTGTCTCAACCTCTGGTTGCGGGACCAGACTGCAACCGTTGCGCAGCCACCGCACCTGGCCAAGGGCTGGTTCTGGGGGACTCTGGCGGGGTTTACCAGCTTCATTTCCCATGCGGGGGCGCCGCCGTATCAGGTGTACATGTTGCCGCAGAAGCTGCCCAAGGCGGCGTTTGCCGGCACGTCCACCATTGTGTTTGCGGTGATCAATGCCGCCAAAATCATTCCATACCAAAACTTGCGGCCCTATTCGACGGCATCGTTGCATTACGCCGCGTGGCTGGTGCCGTTTGCGCTGGTGGGGGCGCTCGCAGGGGCCTACCTGACACGGCGTTTGGCTGACCAATGGTTCTACCGCATCGTGCAGGTGAGTCTGTTTGTGGTGTCGGTCAAGCTCATTGCCGATGCGGTGTGGATGGGGGCGTGACCTACGTTGCCATCCACTGAATATCAAAAGCCCGCTCGATAAACCACACCAAAGCCAGTAACAAGGTGAGTACAGAGCCTCCAATAAACACGCCTTGCTTATAAAAGCGCGTCTTGCGCATGACGTAGGCGAGTGGCAAGAAGACCGCCACGATGGCCAGCTGCCCCAGCTCCACGCCCACGTTGAACCCGACCAGGCTTAAGACCAGGGCATGGCTTGGTAGGCCCAAGTCTGCCAGCACACTCGCAAAGCCAAAGCCGTGGATCAGCCCGAACACAAAGGCTGCCACCCACCGCCGCTCGCCGACCATCGGGTAAATGTTATTCAGTGCCGCCAACACTACCGAGAGTGCAATTACCGACTCTACCCATCGCGAAGGCAACTCAATCAACTGCAAAGCCGCGAGTGACAGGGTGATCGAGTGGGCTATGGTGAAGGCGGTTACGACCCACAGTACTTCACGACCCGCATCCCGGAAGCGGGCGACCGGCACCCAGCGCTTTCCCTCCCGCACCAGCACCACAGGCAAAAGCAGTGCTAGCAAGAAAAGAATATGGTCAAACCCGATCCAGATATGCCATACCCCCTGTACCAAAAATCCGCCTAACTGGTGCAGGCTGGAAAGGGCTTTGGGCGTGAACTGCTGCTGGGGTGTTTCCGGCGAAAAGATGGAGGAGGTGGTTTCCCCGTCCAGATCCAGGCGCAGCAGGCCTCGATGCAGGGCATCCACACCAAACAGCAGCCGGTAGTTCACCGACACGTCGGCATCCGCTGCAGGGCACTCCCCCTGCAAACGCATGACAGCATAAGCGCCATCGGTGTGCTCATCAATCAAGTGCTCGGTCACGCGCAGTGGGCAGCGCCCGCCACGCTCCACCGTAAGTGCATTGGTGCTCCAGGCGTCGATTTCGCCGTGTTTGGCTCGTACTTCACCCCACGTGATGTCGCCATCCCCATTTGCATCGAGTCCGAGGGCAAAGTCGATATCGCGCAGTGCAATATCCCACTGTCCGCTGACCTGACTACCGTCTACCTTGAGTGCCAGATAGCTATCGCTGGCTTTGTGGGCCTGTGCCGGTAGCCAGCCAAGGCTCAAGAGCAAAACAAGAATCAAGCGCCACTTCATTTCAGCTCCTTGGCGAGTTGCTTCATCCGGAGGTCTCCAAATTGACTGGCGCTCAACCAGTCCACAACAGGTTGGGCCGCCGGGGCTTGCCGGGCCACCACAGCGGCCTCCAGCAACACCCGTGCATCCCGGGGTTCGCGCTGGTACGCATAGTTTTCCTGGGCCAAACGCAGGGCTGTGGGCGCATCTTTGCGGACCTGTAGCTCGAACCGTGATTCTTCGGCCAAGTGGGTGGTATCGCCCCTTGCGCGGGCCGCGGCGAAGCGGTCGGCCAGCATCTTGACGTGGGCGGCAGCCTTGGGGCTGCCAGTCAGTGTTTCCGCAATAGCAAGGCGGACCAGCAAGCTGTCGGCTGACTCCCAACTAGACAGCAGCTTTACCACGTCAGCAGCTTGGCCGTTGTCCAGCAAAAAGTCGGACCACGCGGCCAGCAAGTAAATGTCGTCCTGACCCAGTGCCAGCGCTTGCTGGTAATGCTGCCGGGCGATGGCTGTCTGCCCTTGCCAAGCAGCTACTTCGCCCATTCTTGTCAGCAGCCACAACTGGCTAGCCGTCGAGCGGGCCTGCGCCAGCGCTTGGCGCAAAGTCTCGTAGCCCGCTGGCAGATCACCGGAGTAGCTTTGGGTTAAGCCCAGGCAGGCGCCGTGCAGGGCGTCGCGGCCGAGTTGCTTTAAGGCGGTGCATTCTTTGCGGGCGGCGCTGTAGTCTGCTTGCACCAGATAAATGGCGCCCCGCCAGGCGTGGGCTTGGGCGTAGCTGGGGTCCAAGGTCAGAGCCCGGGCAAATTCCTGCAGGGCCCCTTGAAAATCATGCCGGTACTGGCGCAATACGCCTTTCAAGGTGAGCAATTCGGGGCTCAGGGGCCGGCAAACGCAGACACCACTGCATCGGCGTAGCCGATGTAGCGCGGGTCACCCTGCGCATTGGCAAGGTCGACGTAGCGCTGTACCAACGCGGCTTGGGTGGCCGGGTCTTTGGGGCTCTGGCTTGCGGAGCTGCGCAAGGTGGCCAGTTCTTTTGCAACCGGGTCTGCCGCACGAGCCGGCAGCTTTTGCAGCACCTGATTGTCGGAGGTCGGGACAAAGGGGGCTGCAATCGCCACCTGACTTACCAAACTGCCTGCGAGGAGAGCAGACCGTATCCATACCGATATATGCATAAGCTTAGGTAAATTTTTCATAAGTGGCGTATATTTAGCAGGCCATCTATTCCGGTGGTTCTAAACCTGTCATTGGAGTCTAACCATGAACAAGATTTTTAGCGTAGTAGTTGCTTCTGTCCTTGCCACAGCCTCTTTCGGCTCTTTCGCTGCCTCCCACGGCGGTGCCATGAAAGACGACAAGAAAATGGAAGAGTGCAAAAAAATGGATGCTAAAGCCGACGACAAGATGAAGGCAGAGTGCAAAGCCATGATGGAGAAGAAGTAAACCCTCTGCGGTGTTTGCTTTCCAAAACGGGCCTTCGGGCCCGTTTTTGTTGGGTGGCTTGCCTCGGTGGAGCGGGCTACACTCGGCCGGCTGCTAGAACTTCCGGAGTCCGCTATGTCGATTTCGTCACCCGCTTACCCCTTGCTGCTTGAACGTACCCTGGCCGCGCCCCGCGCTGCGGTGTGGCGCTGCTGGACAGAGCCAGAGCTCCTGTGCCAGTGGTTTTGCCCGAAGCCCTGGGGCGTTAGCCATGCTGAGATGGAGCTGTTCCCCGGCGGCCGGTTTTTCACCCACATGGTGGGCCCCAACGGGGAGCAGGTGCCGAATCCCGGTGTTTTTTTGAAGGTAGAAGCCGGGCGCCAACTGGTTTTCACCGATGCGTTTGTGAGTGCATGGGTTCCCAGTGCAAAGCCGTTCATGGTGGGTGACATCTCCTTTGCAGATAGCGCAGACGGCGGCACCCACTACATCGCCCGTGCCCTGCATTGGACGGAGTCAGACCAAAAACAGCACGAGGCGATGGGCTTTCATCAAGGGTGGGGTGCCGCTGCCATGCAGCTCGAGGCCCTTGCCGCATCGCTGTGATTACTTTTACTTTTCCGGTCCGGGTGTATTGGGAAGACACCGACGCGGGCGGCGTTGTGTTTTATGCCAACTACCTGAAGTTTTTTGAGCGGGCCCGCACCGAATGGTTGCGTGCAGCCGGCGTGGAGCAGCAGCGCCTGCGTGACGACACCGGCGCCATGTTTGTGGTTGCCGAGGTGCAAACCCGCTATCTGGCACCAGCCCGTCTGGACGATTTGCTGCACGTAACGGTGCAGGTCGAAGAGCACGGTGCTGCCAGCATGGTGATCGTGCAAGAGGCATTTCGGGGCGACCTGTTGCTAGCCAAGGGCAGAATTCGGATCGGTTGTGTGCACGCTGAAAGCCTGCGGCCTTGCCGAATACCGGCAAGTGTTATCAACGCCTTGGCCAGTTCAGGTAACAACTAATCAGATCGCACCGGTGGTGCGTCGGTATGAGACGCTTGAGGTGGGGCAGGGGCATGTGTCATCTTCGATAGGGCGGTGGCCAGCCAAGTTTGTACCAGCTCGGACGCCAAACCACGGGTGAGCAGGGACGGGCCGAGTGCGCTGAGTACGGGATGCCTGAAAGTCCAGCGCCATGGTCGAGCCCATACCAAGGTGGCGCCAAGCGCTAATGCGGTGGCCACGGCAGCTACCGGGTGGCGTTGAACCATCGGACGCACCCAAGCTTGGATGACGTCACCCGCCAATTCGCTGCTGGTGTGCAAGGGGTGTTGTTCCCACCAGTGCCTCAAGCTCGGGCCGACTGCATCCCACAGCATATTGCCGCCAGGCAAGATGGTTTTTAAAGCGTCAAATAGTCCTAAGCTTGCGGCATCGCTGCGTCTGCTGGCATCGCTGGTGCTGCTTGTCGCGAGTGCTGCCCGAAGGCGCTCGCGCGAAATGGTCAGCTTCTCTACGGCACTGAGTGTGGCGTTGTTCATGTCGGCAGACTACGAAGCAAAGCGATATCGGCCTGCGCTTGGCGGCGCAGTTCGGCAAATGCCGGTTCAGTGCGAACGTTCAACAAGATCACGCCACACACTGCCGCCATGACAGCCGGCACTGCGGGTACCGATGCCAGTACCCACAAGGTCTCCGATGGAATTACATTCATTTGGGTGATCCAGAACATCATGGCGACGCCAGCCAGCACTACTGCTACACACAGCAGGCCCAGCATGACCGCACCGAGCAATGCCCGGCGTATCCAAGCGGCGCTTTGGAGGGCAAGCTCGGTGCCGATGAGTTCACTGTAGGCCTGCGCATGGTTGCCCAAGAGCTGTGGCTGGTTGGCGATTAAATGAAATATCGGGTGCAGCATGTTGGGTCTGAACGTTGCGCAGGTACGTTCAATGATTGCGCGAGCGGCTTAGCAGGCTGATCACGCCCATCAGTACCGCGCCTGTTGCAGCAGCCAGCAATACCGACTTCACCGGCTCTTGCTGGATGTATCGCACCGCGGCTTCGCCTGTCCGGTTTGCGTTCTCGCGCAGTTGCAGCGCGCTGTCCTGCACGGCGTGCAGGCCGCGTTGGGTTAACGCGTTGGCTTCGTTTGTCGCACGGTTCAGCATTGGGGCCACTTGGTCCGCTGCATCGTGGATAGAGGTGGTAATGGATTCTGTTTTCATGGATTTCCTAAGGTAGGGGTGTTGAAGTAGCCGGGTTTTTGACAGCGCTCAGTGTGCGACGGTCTGGCAATACGAGGCATCGGCCAATCGCTCGACATGCTGCCGGTAAGGACGCTGCAGCGATGTAGGAGGGCACTGACAGACGCCTATGGCGTAGGAGAGGGACTACGGGCACTAGCGGTCTTGGCCGCTTCGCAACGGGGTGCTGGGGCATCAAGCTTCATCCATCGCAACACCGTTTTCTGCAGTGTTGTTCATTACCACCCAATCGGGGCCACGAGCTCCCGGTCTACCGGAGATAACACCATGACATTCCACCCCACATTCCACCCCACATCCCGTCTACTGCTGATTGCCGCTCTGGTTGCAACAGCCGGCGCGGGCTGCGCCAACCAGCCGCAAACCAGTGCCACTGCACAAATAGCCGTGTCTCGCGAGGCGGTCAGCAACGCGGCCGGCGCTGATGGGATGCAGTTTGCACCCGCTGAAATGACGGCAGCCCGTGAAAAGCTAACCCGTGCTAACAAAGCCATGGTCGACCGCGACTACCAAGCGGCCTCGGAGCTGGCAACCCAGGCGCAAGCGGACGCCAAATTGGCACAAAGCAAGGCCAACACGGCCAAGGCTCAGGCGGTTGCCAATGCGCTGCAGGACGACATACGCGTACTGCGCGACGAGTTGGACCGCGCTAACGCCGCCAAATAAACGGCTCACAAAGCCCACCCCGAATTTTCAAATCTATCGAAGGACACCCCCATGAAACACCATTACCTGACCCCCGCTGCATGGGCCATTGCTATTTTGTTGGGTGCCTGTGCCTCTGCGCCGACCAGCACTTCCTTGCTGGAAAGTGCCCGTAGCGATTACGCCCAAGCCCAGCGTAACGCTAATGTGAACAACTTCGCCCCGCTGGAAATGAAGCAAGCCAGTGACGCGATGCAAGAGGCCAATCTCGCTGCAATGCAAAGCGCTGATTCCGACAAGGTCGACCAATTGGCCTATGTGGCCCGACAAAAAATTGCGATCACCCAGGAGGTGGTCAAACAAAAAACGGCCGAGGTTGATATGGCTCGAAGCGGCCGGGAGCGCGATCAGTTGCAGCTCACCCAACGCACCAACGAGGTCAATCAGGCCAACAACGCCGAGCGCCAAGCGATGGATGCGCAGCGTGCCACGGATGCGGCCCGCCAAGCCACGACAGATGCCAACCGCCGTACCGCGTTGTTAGAGAGCCAACTCGCCGATCTGGCCGCGAAAAAAACGGACCGTGGCATGGTGATCACTCTGGGCGATGTTCTTTTCGGTAGCGATAAAGCCAGCCTCACCGCCGGCGGCCTGCGCAGCGCGCAAAAGCTGGCCGAAGTGCTGCAGCAAAACCCGACGCGTAATGTGCTGGTCGAAGGCTTTACGGACAGTACTGGTGCAGACCCTTACAACCAACAGCTGTCAGAGCGTCGCGGTCAAACCGTGCGTGATGCACTATTGCAAATGGGCGTAGGTAGCGAACGCATCAGCGTGCGTGGCTATGGCGAGTCATATCCTGTGGCTTCCAATGACACCGCCGCCAATCGACAGCTCAACCGCCGCGTGGAGATTGTGCTGTCCGACGAATCTGGCAAAACGCCTCAACGCTGAGTAAATTTGCTATCAAATAAATAGCGATATGCGCTGAATTTTAGGGGGCTAGCTGCCCCTTTTCCTATTGTTGGAAATCCGCTTTCAAGCGGGCCAACTCGGTGTCTTTGGTACGCCACAACTGGGCAACCCAAGCGGAGAAGCCCGCACGGAACTCGGCGTCCTCACCGTAGTTTCCGTTGAGCAGTTCCGGAGGAATTTCGATAGACCGAGCGCGCACCACCACGCGGCGCATGCGCCCGCAGAGAAAGTCTCCAAAAGTGGGAATGCCATCGGGGTAATAAATCGTCACATCCAGAACACTGTGGAATTTGTCACCCATCGCCTGTAACGCGAGGGCCAATCCCCCCGCTTTGGGTTTGAGCAAGTGGGTGTAGGGGGATTGTTGCTGGGCGTGTTTGGCCGGCGTCATACGGGTGCCCTCCAGGAAGTTCATGACGCTGGTGGGGATGAGCGCAAACTTTTCACAGGCCTTTCGGGTCGTTTCCTGGTCTTTGCCACGCATTTCCGGGTGCTTTTTCAAATAGGCCTCGCTGTGGCGGCGCATGAACGGGAATTCGAGCGCCCACCATGCCAGGCCCATCACCGGTACCCAAATCAGCTGTTGCTTGAGAAAGAACTTGAGCAAAGGAATGCGCCGGTTCAGCAGGTGCTGCAGCACAAAAATATCGACCCAGCTCTGGTGGTTGCTGCTCACCATGTACCACTGGTCGGGGCGCAGTCCCTCGAGGCCTTGCACATCCCAAGTAGTGCGCTGGGTCAGCTTCATCCAGCCACTGTTGCCACTGATCCAGTTTTCAGCGATGGACAGAATGACGGGGTCTATGCGAAGGCGTACAGCCTTGAAAGGAAGTACCAGTTTGATGATCGCAAAGACCAACAGGATCGGCACCCAAAACAGGATGTTGATGGTCAGGAGGAGCCCGGCGATCACACCCACCAAAGCAGGAGGAAGAAAATTCAACATACGGTTCAATGTCTCAGGGTAGGGGGCCTCTGACGTGCCAAGAGCCTGCTTAAGCGGCTCTCGTAGGGGTGTCGGGCGCAGTATCTTCGTAAAACCACACGTTGTTGCGCCCTTTTTGCTTGGCAACATACATGGCCGTGTCGGCGTTCTTCAGCAGGTCTGCCGGGGAGTGGGTCTCCCCCAAGAACAGACAGACGCCAATACTCGGCGTGGTGCGATACGTGGTGTCGGGTAGCTCGTAGGGCTCATTGAGGCTCGACAGTACTTTGAAGGCCACGATGGAGGCGTGTTTGCGCGCAGCGGTTGCGTCTTCCCCGACGTCTTGGAGCAAGAGCACAAATTCATCACCGCCGATACGCGCGATGGTGTCCACCTGCCGGACATTTTTTTGCAAGCGGCGGGCCACTTCTTGGAGAAGCAGGTCGCCCACGTCGTGCCCGAGGGAGTCGTTCAGGCGCTTGAAATGGTCCAGGTCCATGAACATCAAGGCCCCGTGCTCTTTGCTACGCTGGCTGTAGGCAATTGCACTATGAAGCCGATCGGTCAGTAGCCTGCGATTTGGCAAACCGGTCAGGGGGTCATGGAATGCCAGATGGCGTATCGCTTCCTCCGCTTCTTTGCGCTCGGTGATGTCGCGCGCAATCGCAATACAGCGGATTTCTTCGTCGGTCACGGTGGGCTTGCGAACCACTGAGAGCTCAAACCATTGGCGGCTACCGTGACGGTCAAGGTAGTACTGGACTCCGCTTGAACGGCCTTTTTGGATAGCTTGGGCCAGCGCGGCCATACAAGCGGCAGCAGCTTCCTGGGGCAGGACCTCCTGGATGCTGCGGCCTATCAAAAAGTCTGGCTCTACGAAAAGTGCATTTTTGTTTCCGCTGTGCACCGCACGGTAATGGCCTTTTTCACCGATCTCGAACAAAAGGTCGGGCAGCGCATCAAGGGTGGCTTGCAATTCGACCTGGGCGGCGCGCAGCGAGTCTTCCGTTTGCTTGCGCGCGGTGATGTCCATCAGGGTACCGACCATACGCAGCGGGGTGCCGTCTTGGCTGGTCTGCACCACTTTGCCGCGGCTGCTGAGCCAGATCCAGCGACCATCGGCGTGCCGGGCTCGGTACTCCGCCCGGAAAGAGGTGCTGTGCCCCTTGAGATGCCGTAACACCGCCACACCGAGAGGTGCCAAGTCGTCCGGGTGAATGAATTCGCTCAAAGAGCGGGGGGATTGGGCATCGCCCGGCATATAGCCCAGCATGGCGAATGCACGCAAATCCATCATGTACCCCGGCTCTTGCCGCAGGTCATGGTCCCAGCGCCCGAGATCTGCCCCCATGATGGCCAGCTCGAGTTGCTCGGTGGTGTCGCGCAACAGGGCTTCTGCGTCTTTGCGGTCCTGGATGTTGCGCGAGACACCGAGAACACCGATGGTCTTGCCTTGCGCATCCCGCATGGGTGTTTTGTGGACTTCGAAGGTGGCGCCGCTCGGGTTGATTTTGGTGGCGCTACCTTCTTCAAACGTGACGGTCTTGTCGCTTTTTAATGCCCATTGGTCGGACAGCGCGAATGCTTCGGCCGCTGAGTCTTCGACCCAATTGGCATCGCGGGTGCCGATGATGTCTTCTGCCTGGACCCCGAGTGCCTGGGCAAATGCGTCGTTGCACAGAAGATAAACGCCTTGGAGGTCCTTGACCCATATCTGGTCGGGGATGGTTTGCAATACATTGCGCAGCATCACCTCGTTTTTACGCAGCGCTAAGCGCGCGTTACGTTCACGGGTGATGTCTTCCATCGTGCCTTCAAAGGCAACGACCTGCCCCAGTTTGTCGTGGAGGGCGTGGGCGTGTTCGCGCACCCAGATTCGCTGCCCCCCTTGGAGTCGGAACATTTCCGACACAAAGTCTTTGACCTTGCCGTGCCTGCGCATCTCATCGAGGAAGTCTTTGCGACGCTGGGGCTGAACGTAAGGGTTGAGGCTACGGGCCTGGAGCAGCTGGCCGAGTTCCTCTTCATCTTCGCAACGGTGAAGCCGCAAAAAAGCGTTGTTGGCTTGGAGAATGCGGCCATCCAAAGCTGCGCGATAAGCACCTATCGGAAGGTGCTCAAAAAGGGTGGAGTTGTTGCCTTTGGAAGTCACAACTGCAGCCGCGCAGGGTTATTTCAAACTGCCCGAGAGAAACTGCGCCAGTCGTTCGCTCCGGGGGGCTGTCAGGACTTGCGCGGGATGCCCCTGTTCTTCAATCAAGCCCTTGTGCAAAAAGATCAGGTGGTTGGAAACCTCACGCGCAAAGCCCATTTCATGGGTCACCACCACCATGGTGCGGCCTTCCTCGGCCAGGCTCTTCATGACCCGGAGTACCTCCGACACCAACTCGGGGTCCAGCGCACTGGTCGGTTCGTCGAACAACATCACCTCGGGTTCTACGGCCAGGGCGCGGGCAATGGCAACCCGCTGTTGCTGGCCCCCGCTCATGTGGGCCGGGTAGCGATCTTCCACTCCGGTCAAGCCGACTTTGGCGAGGTATTTTTGTGCGGTTGCGACCGCCTCATCTTTGGGGACACCCAGCACATGGACTGGCACCTCAATGATGTTCTCCAGCACCGTCATATGGGCCCAGAGGTTGAAGTGCTGGAAGACCATGGCCAACTTGGTGCGCAAGCGTTGCAGTTGCTTGGCATCTTTGGCCATCAGTTCACCGGTCGGGCCGGCAATCAGTGCTAGCTCTTCACCTGCAACATTGATGCGCCCTTGGTTGGGTTTTTCCAGCATGTTGATGCAGCGCAGAAAAGTACTTTTGCCGGAGCCGGAACTTCCGATGATGCTGATCACATCGCCGGCATGTGCGGACAGCGAAACGCCTTTGAGCACTTCATTGCCGCCGAAGCGTTTGTGAATGTTCTCAACCTGGAGTTTCAGGGGCTTGTTATCGGTCATGTTCTGAGCAGTCGTATCAGGTTCAGTAGAGGGCGATCGGGCAATTAAGCGCCCAGGAGTTCGCCCGTCCGGAATGCGGTGGCACCGGCAATCTTGCCAATTTCGGCTCCGGCGTGGGCGTAGCGGTCGCGCACCCGGGCATAAAACACGCCGGCCACGCCAGCGTAAATCGGATGGCTGGTGTTGTCGATGGGATTAATGACTTCGGCGACAAGGTCGCCTTTTTGCAGGGTCTGGCCCACATCAGCGATATACGCCACCACACCGGGGCAGGGGGTATGGAGTGTTTCGGAGCCCGCCAAAGGGGTTGCTTGGGCCAGAGCCGCAGGTACCTGAACTGGTGTCGCTGAATGCACCGCGCCGGCAATGCACAAAAAGTCAAAAACAGCCTGCGCATCTGCCTTGGCCCACGCGTGGGACACGTCAGACTCGCCGCGCAGCTCCACCGTCGTGCTGTTGCAGCCTTGTGGCAAGGGCACCTCGATACCATCCTGCTTCAGCCGGTCTGCTAGCTGCCACCATGCGCCGGACAGGCATTCATCAAACGGACCGCTGCCCGAGTTGCGCGCCAGCAAGATGGCACGCGATTGCAGCAAATGCGCGAGTGGCTCCAGCTGGGGCCAGCAAGGCTCCTCGGTATAAAAGTGCATCACGCCCTCGCAGTCGCAATGCAGGTCGATCACATGATCCGCATCATGCGATAGCAGCAGCAGCGTGCGGCGCAGGCTTTGCAACTCGGTATCTGGTTTCCACTGGTCCAGAAACCGGCCTATGGCCTTGCGCACCGCCGTCACGTTGGCGGTCGGGTCTGAACCCATCAGTGGTTTGATGGTGTCGTACACGGCCCGGGCCAGGTCCGGGTAATGGCGGTTGAAATTCTCCGAGCTGTCGAGCTCAAAGCGGCCCATGGGTTTGTGGTCGATGCGCTGCGCCAGTCCGATCGGGTTGGCCACAGGCACCAGAACGACTTCGCCGCGTAGCCTGCGGCTGCCTCGGCTTGGTCCAACAAGGCACGCAAATGGAATGCGGCCAACATGCCGGGCAGCTCTTCCGCGTGCAGGCTCGCCTGCACATACACCTTGGGCCCTTGGCCCGGCGTACCGTAGTGAAAGCTGCTCAGGTTGCGTAGGCTGCCCAAACTGTTGGACAGCAGGGGATGGTCTTTGCGTTGCATGATGGTCAGTGTTTACGGGGGGCAAGGTATGCCAAAAAGTGCTTCTCCGCCAAGCGGAACAAACCAATCAGGCAGAACGACGCTACCAGATAGATGGCTGCGGCCGCAAGGTAGGCCTCAAAGGGCAGGTAGTAGTCAGAGTAAATCCGGCTCGCTGCGGCAGTGACATCGAGCATGCTCGGCACGGCACTTGCCAGACTGGTGCTCTGAAGCATCATCACCACTTCATTGCTATAAGCGGGTAGGGTGCGGCGCAACGCACTGGGCAGCACAATGCGGCGCATGGCTTGAAAGCGGCTCATGCCGTAAGCCTGTGCCGCTTCAATCTCGCCTGCAGCTGTTTCACGGATGGCGCCTGCCAACATCTCTGCGGTGTAGCCGGCCGTGTTCAGGCTGAAGGCCAGCAAGGCGCAGAAGAAGGGCTCTTTGAAGTGCGTCCAAGGCCAGACGTCATCCCAGCGTGCCTGAATCCATTCGAGCTGGCCCAAGCCGTAATAAATCAAGTACACCTGAATCAGCAGCGGCGTGCCGCGAATCACGTAGGTGTAGGCGCCGACGATCCAGCGCAAGACAGCCCAGCGGCTGGTCAGTGCCAACGCGAATATCAACGCCAAAACGGCCCCGATGGCCAAGGATGACAAAAGCAGCCCCAAAGTGGTGCTAATACCGGTGAGGTAGAGCTGCAGGTTCTGCGGCTCAAAAATCACGTGCCATTTCATAGCTCACCTCGCTTGGTACCGAGGCTGTAACGGGCATTAATTTTGCGCAGCACGAACAAGGAAATGCTGGTGTAAATCAAAAACAAGGCTGCCGTGAACAAGAAAAATTCGAAGGGCGAGCGTGTCGCAGCGCTGGCCTGTTTGGAGAGGTAGGTCATCTCCTTGAGGCCGATCAGGCTCACCAGCGCAGTGGCCTTGATCAGCACCAACCAGTTGTTGGTGAAGCCCGGCAGGGCGTAGCGCACCATTTGCGGTGCCGTGATGCGCACAAAAGCGCGGACGCGTCCCATGCCGAAGGCCCAAGCAGCCTCCATTTGGCCTTTGGGAATGGACAGGATGGCCCCCCGGAAGGTTTCGGTCATGTAGGCGCCGTAGATAAATCCGATCGTGAGTACGCCGGCCAGAAAGGGATTAATGTCGACGGTTTTTTTGCTACCGGCGAGTTCCAGCAAGTGGTTCAGACCTATCGTGCCACCGTAAAACACCAGAAGCATCACGACCAGATCCGGTACCCCCCGGATGACGGTGGTGTAGGTCGTGGAGATGGCGACGAGCACGGGGCGACCGGAGAGCTTGGCCGCCGCGCCCAGCAGACCGAGAACAATGGACACCAGCAGGGCACACAGCGAAACTCCAACCGTGAGTACCGAGCCCTGCAATATGGCGACGTAATAAGAATTCATGAAAGCCTGTGGGCGCATGGAACGCAAAGGGGCGCACTACTGCGCCCCGATGCGTGGGTTTTACAAGATTTATTCGCCGTAAACGTCAATGTTGTACTTGGCAAAGTACTTGTCGTTCAGGGCCTTGTAAGTGCCATTGGCGCGGATCGCCTTGATGGCTTCGTTCAACTCGCCCTTGAGTTGGTCTTCACCCTTGCGCAGGGCAATACCAGCGCCGTAACCGAAGTACTGGGGCATTTTCAAGTCAGGGCCAACCAGCTCGAACTTCGCGCCTTCAGGCTTGGACAAGAAGCCACCGGTGACTTCCATGTAGTCAGCCACGGTACCGTCCAGACGGCCGGACTTGATGTCCAGGTACACCTGGTCTTGCGCTTCGTAGGAGTTCACGATCACGCCAGCAGGCTTCAGGTCGCCCATGGCGTATTTTTCTTGGGTGGAGCCCTTCAAAACACCGATCTTCTTGCCCTTGATGGAGGCTGCGTCGGTGAACTTGACGCCCTTTTTCAGAACGAGACGGCTAGGGGTGTTGTAGTACTTGTCGGTGAAATCGACTTCCTTCAGGCGGTCATCGGTGATGGACATGGAGGAAATGATGACGTCGTACTTCTTGGCGTTCAGGCCGGGGATCATGCTGTCCCAGACTTGTTCCACGAACTCGCACTTGCGCTTGATCTGCTCGCACAGGGCGTTGGCGACATCGACGTCAAAGCCGGTAGGCTGGCCGTCTGCAGACTTGAAGGTGAAGGGTTCGTAGGTCGGGTCGATCGCGACCTTCAGGGGACCGACTTCTGGCGCAGGAGCGGCTGCAACGGGTGCGGAAGCAGGGGCAGCGGGTGCTGCGGGAGCGGCTTCTTCTTTTTTGCCGCAGGCGGCCAAAACGGAGGTTGCTGCCAGTGCCAGCAGGAGTTTCTTCATGGAAAAGTCCTTTGATGTACCGGACAGAGCCGGTGGTTGGGTAAAGAAAAAATCATTCTACGGGGTAACCACAGCAAATTTGATGCCGCCCCTTCATGGGGCATGGGGGTTTGTACCGGTAAAAAACATGCTTTTGGCGGTTTCGGAAGCTGTTGCGCAAGGAAATTTCCGAATGCGCACAGTCCCGCTGGAGACTCGCTCTTCAAAATCGGAATTGCCAGTGGGGCGAAGAAGCCCCACCTAGTGCGCTGGGAAGCGCAAAACCTTACACTTACGGGTTATCCCCCGGATTCCCATGAACGCTCCCCTCGACGTCTCTTTCTTCGCGCGCGCCGCCAAACCGATCACCAGCTACCGCAAGTACTGGGCATCGCGCTTCGGCACGGCCCCTTTCCTGCCCATGAGCCGTGCAGAAATGGACAAACTCGGTTGGGACAGTTGCGACATCATCATCGTCACGGGCGATGCTTATGTGGACCACCCGAGTTTCGGCATGGCCGTGATCGGCCGGATGCTCGAGTCGCAGGGTTTCCGGGTGGGCATCATTGCCCAGCCTGACTGGACCAGTGCCGAGGCCTTCAAGGCCTTGGGTAGACCCAATCTGTTCTGGGGTGTGACCAGCGGCAACATGGACTCCATGATCAACCGCTACACAGCAGACCGCAAAATCCGTAGTGACGACGCTTACACCCCGGGCGATGTGGGCGGTAAGCGTCCCGACCGTGCGGCCATTGTTTACAGCCAGCGTTGCCGCGAAGCCTTCAAAGACACGCCTATCGTGTTGGGCGGCATTGAAGGCAGCCTGCGCCGTATCGCGCATTACGACTACTGGAGCGACAAGGTTCGCCGCAGCATCGTCGTAGATGCCAAGTGCGACCTGCTGTTGTACGGTAATGCCGAGCGCGCGATCGTGGAGATTGCCCACCGCCTGGCGGCCAAAGAGCCTGTGGAGCAAATCACCGATGTGCGGGGCACCGCTTTTGTGCGTCGCCCGGATGACGAGTCCGGCAAAGACTGGTTCGAGATCACGTCGACCACGGTAGATGAGCCCGGCCGGGTTGAGGCCCACGTCAACCCCTACATGACGACCAGCGAGTTGGCTGCCGAAAACGGTGCCACCTGCGCCAAAGACGACGAGGCCCAAGCGACTGCGGCAGCAGCTGAGGCAGCCGGCGCTATGAAAACAGGAGCTGCTCGCGCAGATTCTACGGGCGCTACAGGCCAAAAAGACGCTAAACCCGAAGTCAATGCCTCCATTGCCCCGTTGACCTTCTTCGCCAACCCTGCGTTGTCGAGTGGCAAAGGCAAACTCAAAGTGCCACCGCGCGAGCGCTCCGTGATCCGTTTGCCCAGCTACGAGCAGGTCAAAAGCGACCCGGTGCTTTACGCACACGCCAACCGGGTGTTGCATCTGGAGACCAATCCCGGCAATGCCCGCGCCTTGGTGCAGGCGCACGGGGAGGGCGTGACCGCGCGCGACGTGTGGATCAACCCGCCGCCGATCCCGCTCACCACCGCGGAGATGGACTTTGTGTTCGACCTGCCATATGCCCGCAGCCCGCACGCAGCCTATGCCGATGAAAACGGCAGCCATGACGGCGCGACCAAGATCCCGGCCTGGGAGATGATTCGCTTCAGCGTGAACATCATGCGCGGCTGTTTTGGTGGCTGTACCTTCTGTTCTATTACCGAGCACGAGGGCCGCATCATCCAGAGTCGCTCCGAAGAGTCCATCATCAAAGAGGTGGAAGATATCCGCGACAAGGTGAAAGGCTTCACCGGCACGATTTCTGACCTCGGTGGCCCTACCGCGAATATGTACCGCTTGGGCTGCCGTAGCCCCGAGATCGAAGCTGCCTGCCGCAAGCCCAGCTGCGTGTACCCCGGCATCTGCCACAACCTGACGACCAACCACGACCCGCTGATCAAGATCTACCGCCGCGCGCGTGCGCTCAAGGGCATCAAGAAGATCCTGATCGGCTCCGGTTTACGTTACGACCTCGCAGTGAAGAGCCCGGAGTATGTGAAAGAGCTGGTGCAGCACCACGTGGGCGGCTATCTGAAGATCGCGCCTGAGCACACCGAGCAGGGCCCACTCACCAAGATGATGAAGCCGGGCATCGGCAGCTACGACAAGTTCAAGCAGCTGTTTGAGAAGTTCAGCGCCGAAGCCGGCAAGAAGCAGTATCTGATTCCGTACTTCATCGCCGCCCACCCCGGCACCAGCGATGAGGACATGATGAACTTGGCCATCTGGCTCAAGAAAAACGGTTTCCGTGCCGACCAGGTCCAGACCTTCTACCCGAGCCCCATGGCCACGGCCACGGCCATGTACCACTCCGGCCGCAACACCCTGAAGCGGGTGCATCGCACAGCCCAGAGCGAAGAAGAGACCGTGGATATTGTGCGGGGTGAAAAGCGCCGCCGTTTGCACAAGGCGTTTTTGCGCTACCACGATGCCAACAACTGGCCGCTGTTGCGCGAGGCGCTCAAGACCATGGGCCGCTCCGACCTGATCGGCAATGGCAAGCACCACCTGATTCCGACCTTCCAGCCGCTGGTGGATGGCGGCTATCAGAGCGCCCGCAAAAAGAACTCTACTGTGGCGCCGGTCAAGGCAGCTGCGGGGCGGGTGCAACCTTTGGGCAAGGCTGCAGCTCCGGTTAAGGGCCGCTTGCTGACCCAGCACACCGGTTTGCCCCCGCGCGATACGGGTGCGCCGAAGCCGGCATTTAAAGCGGCCCGCAAGCCGCGTTAAAAAATTGGTTTATTGCAGGGTATCGTCGTCGTTGCCGACGGCGGTTGCCTTTTTGTCACGCACATTTTTCTGAACGGTGACGGCGCTGTACAAAGCAAGCACGAACGACATGGCGTAGTAGCCTTTTTCGGAAAGCAGCAGGGTTGCGTTCCACAAACCAGTGCCTAGCAACAGCAGTGATAGGCCCACCGCCAAATAGCAAATACCGTGATACGCGCCCGAGACTGGAATGCCTTCCAGCTTGTCACGCACGCACTTTTGCAGCGAAACGGCTGCAAACAATCCGAAGGCTAACAAGGTGAAGTAGTAGCCTCTCTCGTTCAGTTGCATTTCCGCATTCCACAGACCTAGTAGAAATCCACCGGCGCCCAAGCCCAGGCAAGCGAATGTGGCGCCCACGTAGGCACCGGAAGAAGACTGTGGAAACTGAATGGAGGTTTTCATGAGTAGGTGTGTGACGAATTAAAAAGTTTGGCGGTGACGAGCCACGTTGCTGCTGCCTGATGGCGCTAAGCTATTGTTTTTGATGGCTCGCGAAATGCCGGCGCCATTCTCTCAATAAATTTCGACTTTTTTCAAAAAATGATCAGGGTATTCACGATAGTGTTGCTGCTGCCGGTCATGGCTTTGGCCCAGGCGCCCATTCAGTTCAGCAACAGTCCTACGGCGATCAAGCAGTACGAGTCGAGTACGTTGGAAAGCCTGGTTGAGCGTTGTTCCGTGGTGAAAGTCGAGAGTTACAAGGCTCCCGAGGAGGTGCGCGCCCTGCGAAATGGGTTCGTCGATGTTTTGCCTCGAAACCCGAAAACCGGCCTGTATTCAGTGTTCGTCTTTGATCAAGACAAGCGCACTTTTACTCTGGTGGATGGGCAGGCACTTTCCCGTGACAAAAAGCTCTCACTAAGACTGGTGTTACCTCGAGATTACGGGCGGTGCCGCTTGGTTCGCACGCCGGAAGGGGCTGAAATGCTGGAGGTGGTGCACTCGGAGCGCAATTACGTGTCCGACGTGCAGCGCATGCAAAAGCTCAGTAAAGAGTTGCTGGAGTTAAGTGCTGCAAGCGCGCAACAACCCTCCGCTTGTGCGGCGGCGTCTAGTGTTCAGGATATCCAGTTCTTGAACGCGGGCAACAGGGTCACTTTGAATGTGTGCCATGAAGCTACGGCGGCTATGGTGGAGCGCTTGCGTAAAACGGTTCGCAAAGTCCATGAACGCTAGGTACGTCAAGCGAACCTTCAAGCAGTGGGTCTCGGGATGCTGCTTATTGAGTTTCTGTGTTTTGACTTCAGTCGCCGGGGAAGACTGCCCGCCAGAGAGCAAGCCCTTGAGTGCCGAGATGTTCGCTGCATCCCGGGCGCAGGCGCGGGATCGCGGATTTCTCTGGCGCGTTACACGCGACGGGCACAGCTCTTATCTGTATGGCACCTTGCATGTAGGTCGCGACACCTGGTTAGCTGCAGGCCCTGCGATGGCAAGCGCTTTGCACAACGCAAGCACCTTGGCGCTGGAGCTCGATCCGCTGGATCCGGACAACGCCCGTCGCATGGGGGTAGCGCTGGCGCAGGCGCCATCGTGGCCACTCGCCCCCGATATGCGGCAGCGTTTGATTCGCCAGTTGCAACTGCAGTGCCTGCCGGTGAATTCGGTGGGCACGACTCCGTCGGAACTGCTGTTGTCGGGCGTTGCCTTGGCGTTGGCACGCCGGGATGGATTTGATGCGCAATTCGGTTCCGAGACCTACTTAGCGCTTTTTGCCCGGCAACGTGGCATGCCGGTGGTATCCCTGGAGACTGTCGAGTTGCAGTTACAAGCTTTGCTGTCCGCGAGCGCAGCAGAAGCTGCCGGAATGCTCGAAGACGGTTTGCGAGAGCTAGAAGCCGGCACCGCACGACAGAGCCTGCGGGACCTGGTGCGCATGTGGGAGTCCGGCGATCAGCAGCGCCTCGATACCTACCAGCAATGGTGTGAATGCGTGGTAACTCCGATGGAGAAGTTACAGATGCAGCGGCTTTTAGACCAACGAAACCCTGCTATGGCGCAGCAAATTGACGCGATGCACCGTGCAGGACAGCGCGTATTTGCTGCGGTCGGGAGTTTGCACATGGCGGGAGATCGGGGTTTGCCCGCAGTGTTAGGCCGAATGGGCTATCAGGTCGAGCGTTTACCCTGATTGGCAAGCCTTTTTGGAGGCAGCGCAGCCTTCACAATGTTGGTAACTATTGGTGGTAACGGTTACAAAATTCCGCTTTTGGTGCGGCTTGCCATCAGGTGACCGGTTTTTTGCAGACTTATGCAATAAGCTGTGATTTAAACCAATGACAAGCCCGCGGACTCGCCACGGGTGAATGTGAGAGACATATGCTGACAGACCACGACCTGGGTGCCTTGATGCGGGCCCAACATGCCGATCCTTTCAGCATTCTCGGGCCCCATACGGTTGAGGGCGGTGTGCAAATCACTGCGCTGTATCCAGCTGCGCGCACGGTCCGGGCAATGGATCGCGAGTCGGGCCAACTGCTGGGCGAATTGCAAAGGCACGAAGGCACGGATGTCTTCTCACTGGTGCTGCCCGGCGCGGTGTCTTTCCCCGATTACCGCCTAGAGGTCTCTTGGCAGGATCATGAGGCGGGCGTTTCCTTGCTGGAAGATCCTTACCGCTTTCCGGTTGTCCTCCAAGATATGGATTTGTGGCTGCTGGCGGAAGGCACCCATCTGCGCCCGTACGAGTGCCTCGGTGCCCACCCGGTCCAGATGTGCGGCATTGACGGTACCAGTTTCGCGGTGTGGGCGCCAAATGCCCGGCGTGTCTCGGTGGTCGGCTCCTTCAATGGGTGGGACGGGCGCCGTCATCCGATGCGCTTGCGCCGCGAATGTGGTGTGTGGGAAATCTTTGTGCCCCATGTCGGCAAGGGCGATACCTACAAATTTGAACTGTGGAACGCACAAGGCGCGATCACCACCAAGGCCGATCCGTTTGCATTTGCAGCCCAACTCCGGCCTGACACTGCCAGCATTGTTGCGGGCTTGCCGCCCCGGTTGCCGATGCGCGCAGACCGGCAAAAGGCCAATGGGCTGCACCAAGCTTTGAGTGTGTACGAAGTCCACTTGGGCTCCTGGCGCAAGGCCGACGGCTGGCGGTGGCTGAACTACCGTGAGTTGGCAGACACCCTGGTGCCCTATGCGCGCGAGATGGGATTTACCCACTTGGAGTTGTTGCCGGTCAGCGAGCACCCTTTTGACGGATCCTGGGGCTACCAGCCCTTGGGTCTTTTTGCACCCACGTCGCGCTTCGGATCGCCCGAAGACTTTCAGTACTTTGTGGATTCGGCGCATCACGCGGGCCTCGGTGTGATTTTGGACTGGGTGCCTGCGCATTTCCCGAGTGATGCACATGGGCTGGCCGAATTTGATGGCACCCACCTGTATGAGTACGCCGACCCGAAGGAAGGCTTTCACCAGGACTGGAACACCCTGATCTACAACTTCGGCCGAACCGAAGTGCGCAACTTTTTAGTTTGCAATGCCTTGTACTGGCTGGAGCGCTTCGGTATCGATGGTCTGCGGGTGGATGCGGTCGCCTCCATGCTCTACCGCGACTACAGCCGCGCCTCAGGGCAGTGGATACCCAACAAACACGGCGGTCGCGAGAACCTGGAGGCGATCGAGTTTCTGCGCCGCATGAACCATGTGGTGGGCACGGAGCGCCCGGGCGCCATTACGTTGGCAGAGGAATCCACCGCCTTCCCCGGCGTGAGCCGGCCGCCGTCGCCGGACTTGCAAAGTGGCGGCTTGGGCTTTCACTACAAATGGAACATGGGCTGGATGCACGACACCCTGCAGTACGCGTCCATGGACGGCGTGCACCGCAAGTACCACCAGAACCAGCTCACCTTCGGGCTGATGTACGCCTTCACAGAAAACTTTGTGCTGCCACTCTCTCACGACGAAGTAGTGCACGGCAAAGCGTCTTTGCTAGGGAAGATGCCCGGTGATGAGTGGCAAAAATTCGCCAATCTGCGCGCGCTATACGGCTTCATGTGGGCCTATCCCGGCAAGAAATTGCTGTTTATGGGCGGCGAGCTGGCCCAGCCCACCGAATGGGCCGATGGCGCCCAATTGCCGTGGCACTTGGAGCAGGACCCTCGGCACCAGGGCGTGCAAAGGCTGGTGCGTGACTTGAACCGGGTGTATCGCGCGTTCCCTGCGATGCATGAGCAAGATATCGAGCCAGACGGCTTTGTCTGGATTGCCCATGACGACGCTGCCCAATCCGTCATCGCCTTTCAGCGTCGCGCCCTGGACGGTCGGGTCGTGGTAGTGGTGTGTAATTTCACGCCCGTGCCACGGCCGGGCTACCGCATCGGCGTGCCAGTGGCCGGCGCGTGGCGCGAAGTCATCAATACCGACAACGGGGTTTATGGCGGTAGTAGCCTGAGTTCAGGTGCCCGCAGCACCGAGCTGGTGGCGGCGCACCACCATGGCCAGTCACTGGTTATCACTTTGCCGCCCTTGGCATGCCTTGTGCTCGTTCCCGGAGAAGAATGAGTCTTTCTATGCCTTTGACGACTTTGTTGCCGGGCTCTGCCACTGCGTGGGGCGCGAGCCTCACTGCAGACGGTGTGAACTTCGCGCTGGCGGCACCAGATGCCACCCGCGTGGAGCTGTGCCTGTTTGACGACACCGGCACCACCGAGCTGCAGCGCATCGCGTTGCCGGCGCGCACTGGGCCGGTCTGGCATGGTTTATTGCCCGGCGCAGGGGCTGAGATGGTGTATGGATACCGGGTTCACGGCCCTTGGGCTCCCACGCAGGGGCACCGGTTCAATCCAGCCAAGTTGTTGCTCGACCCCTATGCCTTGGAGGTCGTAGGCCGTTACGACGGATCCGCCCTGCATTGGGCCCACACCCCTGAAAGCGCCCGCGGCGTGCAGCAACCCGACCCGCGGGACAACGCAGCCACCGCGCTCAAAGCCCGGGTAGTGAGCGCCTTGCCGCCCGCAATCGCGGGGCCAAATATTGATCCCTCGCAGCGGGTGTTGTATGAACTGCACGTCAAGGGCTTCACCCAGTTGCACCCCGAAGTGCCGCCGCATTTGCGTGGCACCTATGCCGGCTTGGCGCATCCTGCAGCCATTGCACATTTGAAGGCCCTGGGCATTACCACCGTGAGTGTGATGCCGGTGGCCGCGCGCGCTGACGAAGAGCGCTTGCAGCACCTAGGGCTTAGCAATTACTGGGGCTACAGCCCGATTGCCTGGAGTGCGCCTGAGCCCCGCTACTGGAGCGGCACACCGGGCAGCAGCCCGCGCTCGGAATTCCGTGCCATGGTCGATGCTTTGCACGCTGCAGGCTTGGAAGTGATTCTTGATGTGGTCTACAACCACACGGCTGAAACCGATGAGTTCGGCCCGCTGCTGAGCCTGCGCGGCATTGCCAACGCCACCTATTACCACCTGGAGCCTGAAGATCCTGCCCGCTATATCAATTGGACAGGCTGCGGCAATTGCGTCAACCTCAACCACCCGATCGTGCTGCGCACCGTGATGGATAGCTTGCGTACCTGGGTGCAGGACTTCGGAGTCGATGGTTTTCGTTTTGACCTCGCGCCTGTCATGGCGCGTGGCACACAAGACGCCGGCTACCGCTTCCAGGCACACGCCCCGTGGTTGTTGGCTGTGGCCCAAGACCCGGTGCTGCGCAATCGCCTGATGGTGGCAGAGCCTTGGGATATCGGGCCCGGCGGCTACCAGCTGGGCGCTTTTCCGCACGGGTGGCTGGAGTGGAACGACCGCTTCCGCGATACCCAGCGCAGCGCATGGCTGCGACATAGCGCCAGCCGGGGTGCCTTGGCCCATCACTTGGCCGGCTCAGCCGATGCATTTGCCCACGGGCAGCGTGCTGCCCGCAGCAGCGTGAATTTTGTGACGGCCCACGATGGCTTCAATTTGATGGACGTCGTGAGCTACTGCGAACGCCACAACGAGGCCAACGGCGAGCACAACCGCGACGGCCATGGCCACAACTTGAGCGTCAACCACGGCGTCGAGGGCGCCAGCGACCTACCTGCGGTGCAAGAGGCCCGAGCCCGGCACCGCCGCACCTTGCTGGCAGCCACGGTTTTGTCCTTGGGCACCCCCATGCTGCTGGCCGGCGACGAGCTCGGCCACACCCAAGGCGGCAACAACAACGCCTACTGCCAAGACAATGCCACGACCTGGTTGCGCTGGGACGCTTCGGCCCAACACGAAACCGCTTTCTGGGCCCGCGCGATTGCCTTGCGCCGGCAACTGCCGGCATTGCAAGCCAGCGGTTGGTGGCGCAGTAGTGCAGAGTCCACTGGTTGCGGCCCGGTAGCTACTTGGGCCTTGCCAGACGGCCGTCCCTTGCAGCCCGCTGATTGGGACGCCCCCCACGGCGGCGCCATGGCGGTCGCCCTTCAGGCCGGCACGCCGGATGCGGTGTTGCTGCTCCTCAACCCCAGTTCCCACGAGCAGGTCTTTTGCTTACCGCAAGGTGCCTGGCGCGTGGTTTTGGATTCCGCCCGTCCGGAGGCGCCCACAGAAGGCGTCCCGGTGGTTAGCAATGTCATAACGCTGCAGGCAGACAGCCTCATGCTTTTGACTTGGTAACCCTTTCTTTAACCGTATTTCCACCTCTGTCACACCACCATGCCACGCATCACACTGCCTACTTCGCCCTTTGATGGCCAGCGCCCCGGTACTTCGGGTTTGCGCAAAAAAGTTACCGTGTTCCAGCAGCCCCGTTACCTGGAAAACTTTGTCCAAGCCTTGTTCGATGTGCTGCCGGATGCTGCAGGCTTGACGCTGGTGGTGGGGGGCGACGGTCGTTTCCACAACCGCGTGGCCATTCAAACCATTTTGCGCATGGCTGCAGCCAAGGGCTATGCCCGTGTGCTGGTGGGGCAGGGCGGTATTTTGTCGACGCCTGCTGTCAGTGCGGTGATCCGTCGCCATGGCGCCAGTGGCGGCATCGTGCTGTCTGCCAGCCACAACCCCGGTGGGCCCGATGGCGACTTCGGCATCAAATACAACGTGGCCAACGGGGGCCCCGCGCCTGAAAAGGTCACCGATGCGATTTTCGAGCGCACCAAGGTCGTTCGCGAAATCCGCACCATGGATACGGCCGACATCAGCCTGGACACTATGGGCAGCCAGCACATCGGCAGTACCGAGGTGGTAGTCATTGACCCTGTGTCGGATTACGCCGAAGTGATGCGCGGCCTATTTGACTTTGACGCTATCCGCAAGTTGTTTGCAGGCGGCTTCACGCTCCGTTATGACGCTATGTGCGCTGTGGGCGGCCCCTACGCCAAAGCCTTGCTAGAGGGCGAACTGGGTGCACCCGCAGGTACCGTGGTGAATGGCACGCCACTCGAAGATTTCGGTGGTTTGCACCCGGACCCGAATCCGGTGAATGCCGAAGACCTGATCGCCCATTTGTTCGCAGCCGATGCGCCTGACATGGGCGCCGCCAGCGATGGCGACGCGGACCGCAACATGATTGTGGGTCGCAAGTTCGTGGTGTCACCCAGCGACAGCCTAGCCGTGATCGCAGCCCATGCAACCTTGGTGCCGGGCTACCAGTCTGGTATTGCCGGTGTGGCGCGCTCCATGCCCACTTCTACTGCGGTGGACCGCGTAGCCAAGGCGCTGGGCATTCCGTGTTTCGAGACCCCCACCGGTTGGAAGTTTTTCGGCAATTTGATGGATGCCGGCAAAGTTACCTTGTGTGGCGAAGAAAGCTACGGCACCGGATCCAGCCACGTCCGCGAGAAGGATGGTTTGTGGGCGGTGTTGTTCTGGCTTAACCTGATTGCAGCCAGTGGCAAGTCGGTCGAGGTGCTGGTGCGAGAGCTCTGGGCGCAATACGGCCGCTGCGTGTATTCGCGCCACGACTACGAGGGTATTCCCACCGAGCAGGCAGACGCACTCATGCGCGACCTGCGTGCTTCTTTGCCCACCTTGGGGGGCACCTCCATCGCCGGGCTACCCATCGCCTTTGCCGACGACTTTGCCTACACCGACCCGGTAGATGGCAGCGTGAGCCAAAAACAAGGCGTGCGCGTGGTGCTGACCGACGGCTCGCGCGTGGTGTTCCGCCTCTCGGGCACCGGCACTGAGGGCGCAACCTTGCGCGTTTACCTGGAGCGCCACGAACCCGATGCCAGCCGCCACGACATCCCCGCCCAGGAAGCGCTGCAGCCGCTGATTGCCCTGGCTGAAATGGTGGCACGCATCCGCCATTTCACCGGCATGAACCAACCGACCGTGACGACCTGAGCCGCAGAAGCGCAGGCCCACCTTATTTAAACAAACCACAAGCGACAGGAGACAAAACTTTGAGCACAGCTGATAACGCCCGCAACCTCGCGCTCCAAGAGCGCCACATGCAACCCCACATGCTGGTACGCCGCACCATTGCCCTGGTGCTGGCCGGTGGCCGCGGCTCCCGCCTCAAGCAGCTGACCGACCGGCGCGCCAAGCCTGCGGTGTACTTTGGTGGCAAGTTCCGCATTGTTGACTTTGCGCTCTCCAACTGCGTGAACTCCGGCATCCGCCGCATCGGCGTGATCACCCAGTACAAGTCGCATTCACTGCTGCGCCACTTGCAGCGTGGCTGGAGCTTCTTGCGTGCTGAGCTGAACGAGATGGTGGATTTGCTGCCCGCCCAGCAACGGGTAGACGAAGAGCACTGGTACCGCGGCACGGCCGATGCGATCTACCAGAACCTGGACATCATCCAAAGCAGCAAACCCGAGTACGTGGTGGTGCTGGCCGGCGACCACATCTACAAGATGGACTACTCGCTGATGCTCAAAGACCACGTGGAGAGCGGCGCTGGCTGCACCGTGGGCTGCATTGAAGTGCCCCGCGAAGAGGCCACTGCCTTTGGTGTGATGGCGGTGGACGGCACCCGCAAGATCACCGAGTTTGTGGAGAAACCTGCAAATCCACCCGCCATGCCCGGCAACGACGCGGTGTCCTTGGCCAGCATGGGTATTTACATCTTTGATTCCAAGTACCTGTACGACCTGCTGGAAGACGATTTGGCCAACCCTGAGTCCAGCCACGATTTCGGCAAAGACGTGATTCCCCGCGTGGTGCGCGAGGGCAGGGCGGTGGCGCATCCCTTCTCCATGTCCTGCGTGTCGTCCACCCCGGACGCCGAGCCTTACTGGCGCGATGTGGGTACCATCGACGCCTTTTGGGAAGCCAACCTCGACCTCGCCTCAGTCACTCCCGAGCTGGATATTTACGACACCAACTGGCCCATCTGGACCAGCCAGCGCCAGTTGCCACCTGCCAAGTTTGTGCAGGATGCCGATGGCAAGCATGGCCAGACCATCAACACCATGGTGTCGGGCGGCTGCATTGTGTCGGGCTCCATCGTCAGCAACTCGGTGTTGTTCAGCAGCGTGCGCATCCATTCGTTCTGCGTCATTGACCAGGCAGTGCTCTTGCCCGAGGTCACCATCGGCCGTGGCTGTCGTCTTAGCCGTGTGGTCATTGACCGTGGCGTGGTGGTGCCCGACGGGCTGGTCATCGGTGAAGACCCGGTGGCGGATGCGGCACGCTTTGAGCGCACCGGCAATGGCGTGGTGCTGGTGACCAAAGACATGATCAAGAAGTTAAGCACCCCCTGAGTCTCTGCGCGTCTCCCCATTTGCAAAAGAAAGAACCTATGCGCATCCTGCAAGTCAGTGCCGAAATTTTCCCTCTGCTTAAAACCGGAGGGCTGGCTGACATTGCCGGTGCGCTGCCGGCGGCTCTGCATCAAGCCGGCTGCGATGTGCGGGTGCTGCTGCCGGGTTTTCCGGCCATCGTGGCGGGCTTGCGCAACCCCAGCCCGGTGGGCGCTTTTGTGATGCCGTGGGGCGAAATGGTGGAAGTCGTCTATGGCGACTTGCCGGCACTCGCCCGCGGCGACATGCAGCAGGGCGCTTATGTGCTGATGGCACCAGGTCTGTATGAGCGACCGGGCAACCCGTATGAAGACGCTAACAAGCAGCCCTATGGCGACAACCACCGCCGTTTTGCAGCACTCGGCCAAGCGGCAGCACATCTGGCGCATGGCATGGACAGCCTGTGGCGCGCCCAACTGGTACACAGCCACGACTGGCACGCAGGTTTGGCCAGTGCTTATCTCAAGCTCTGGGCCGACCGTGGCGCTACGCGGGTACCCTCGGTGTTTACCGTGCATAACCTGGCGTATCAGGGCGTGTTTGGCCCCCAATACTTTGGCGACCTCGGTCTGCCGGGCGAAGCTTTTCATGTGCACGGCATGGAGTTCCATGGCCAGCTCTCTTTCATGAAAGCCGGCTTGTTTTACGCCAGCCACATCACCACGGTAAGCCCGACCTATGCCCGCGAGATTCAAACGCCGGAGCAGGGCTGCGGGCTGGACGGCTTGCTGATGGCCAGGCGGGATGCCCTGAGCGGCATCCTGAACGCCGTGGACGACACGGTGTGGAACCCTGCCAGCGACGCCTTGCTGGAGCAAAATTTTGACGCCCGCCACATGGCAGGTAAAGCGATCAACAAGGCCATGCTGCAAGGCGCCATGGGCCTTGCTATTGAGCCGGATGCGCCCCTCTTCGCCGTGGTGAGCCGCCTCACCGAACAAAAAGGCCTGCCGCTGGTGCTGGCCGGGCTGGACGAAATTGTGTCCCGCGGTGGCCAACTGCTGGTGCTGGGCAGTGGCGACCATTGGCTCGAGCAAGCCTTTGCCGAGCGCGCCAAAACCCACGCCGGCCGCGTGGCGGTGAAGTTGGGCTACGACGAATCCTTTGCCCACCGGGTATTCGCCGGCAGTGACGTGACCCTGGTGCCCTCGCGCTTTGAGCCCTGCGGCCTGACCCAGATGTATGGCCTCAAATACGGCAGCTTGCCTTTGGTGCGCCGCGTAGGTGGCTTGGCCGACACCGTGGTGGACAGCGACCTGGAAACCCTGGAAGACCGCAGCGCCACCGGCTTCGTATTTGATGCGTTTGACGAAACCGCCTACCGCAAAGCGGTACGTCGCGCCTTTGCCCTGTACCACCGCAAGGCGGAATGGAACCGCGTGCGCCAAACCGGCATGAAGCTTGCCTTCGACTGGGCTACCGCCGCCGGGCACTACACCCACCTTTACCAAAGGTTGATTCAAGAATGACCACTACCACCTCTCACACCATGAGCACTCCTGTGGAATTTGAATTCGATGCGCCCGGGCGCGACCTCGAATCCCTGAAACGCTCCATCGCCAACAAACTCATGTTTGTGGTGGGCAAAGACCCCGAAGCTGCCCGCCCTGAAGACTGGCTGCACGCCGCCGCCTATGCCGTGCGCGACCAGCTGGTCGAGCGCTGGATGACCACCACCCGCGCCCAGTACGCCCAGGACGCCAAGCGGGTGTACTACCTCAGCATGGAATTTTTGATCGGCCGCACCTTCAGCAACGCCATGCTGGCCGTGGGTCTGCGCGAGCGGGTCAAACAAGCCTTGGCGGACTTCGGGGTGGATATCGACGCGGTCACCGAGCTGGAGCCTGACGCTGCCTTGGGCAACGGGGGCTTGGGCCGCTTGGCCGCTTGCTTTCTGGACTCCATGGCCACGCTGAATATTCCCGGCTTTGGTTATGGCATCCGGTACGACTACGGCATGTTCAAGCAAACCATTGTGGACGGCCGCCAGGTCGAGGTGCCCGACTACTGGCTCACCCACGGTAACCCGTGGGAGTTTACGCGTCCCGAGGTGAACTACCGCGTGCAGTTCGGCGGCCATGTGGTGAAAGAAGGTGACGCCTACAAATGGGTGGACAGTCACGACGTGCAGGCTATGGCCTATGACACCATCATCCCCGGCTACGCCACCCGCGCCACCAACACGCTGCGCTTGTGGTCCGCCAAGGCTACCCAAGAGATTGATTTGGGGGCATTTAACCGCGGCAACTACATGGCGGCGGTGGAAACTAAAAACCATTCCGAGAACGTGTCCCGCGTGCTCTACCCGGACGACTCCACGCCCTCCGGCCGCGAGCTGCGCTTGCACCAGGAATACTTTTTCTGCAGCGCCAGCGTGCAAGACTTGCTGCGCCGCTACCTGCGCACCCACGACAATTTTGAAAACCTGCCCAACAAGGTCAGCATCCACCTCAACGACACCCACCCGGTGTTGGCCATCCCCGAGCTGATGCGCTTGCTGCTCGACGAGCACCATCTCTCGTGGGCGGACGCTTGGCGCCTGTGCCAGGGCGTGTTCAGCTACACCAATCACACCCTCATGCACGAGGCGCTGGAGACTTGGCCGGTGGAGATGATGGGCCGCATCCTGCCGCGCCACCTGCAAATCATTTACGACATCAACGCCCAGTTTTTGCACCAGATTTCATTGAGCGGCGGCAGCCCCGAGCTGTTGCGCAAGGTGAGCTTGGTGGACGAGGCCGGGGAGCGCCGTGTGCGCATGGCCTACTTGGCTGTCATTACCAGCCACTCGGTCAACGGCGTATCAGCGTTGCACTCGGAGCTCATGAAGGAAAGCATCTTCTTCGACTTTGCCAATTTGTGGCCCGAGCGCTTTAACAACAAAACGAACGGCATCACCCCGCGCCGATGGCTGGCGCAGGCCAACCCCGCTTTGTCGGCGGTGTTGGATAAGCAGGTTGGCACCGGTTGGCGCCGTGACCTGACCCAGCTCAGCGGCCTGAACGCGGTGTTAACGCAGCCCAAGGTGATCGACGCTTTCCAGGGTGCCAAGCTCGCCAACAAGCAGCGCCTGGCTGCCTGGGTGCAGGCCCACATGGGCCTGACCATCCCCACCGATGCGCTGTACGACGTGCAAGTCAAGCGCATTCATGAATACAAGCGCCAGCTGCTCAATGTGTTGCACGTGGTCACCCGCTACCTGCGCATCATCAACAACCCCGGCTCGGTGACGGTGCCTCGCGTGGTGGTGTTTGCCGGCAAGGCGGCCTCGGCCTACCACATGGCCAAGCAGATCATTCACCTCATCAACAACGTGGCCAGCGTGATCAACAACGACCCGCGCGTTGGCAACCTGCTCAAGGTGGTGTTCATCCCCAACTACAGCGTGAGCCTGGCCGAGCGCATCATCCCGGCGGCTGACTTGTCGGAGCAAATCTCTACCGCGGGTACCGAAGCATCCGGCACCGGCAACATGAAGTTCGCCCTCAACGGCGCGCTCACTATCGGCACGCTGGATGGCGCCAACGTCGAAATTCTGGAGAACGTGGGTGCCGACAACATCTTCATTTTCGGCCTGACCACGCCGCAGGTGGCCGCCACCCGCGCGGCCGGCTACCAGCCACGCGCGATCGCTGAGGGCAACCCCGAGCTGAATGCTGTGCTGGAAGCCATCCGCGATGGCGCCTTCAGCCCCGACGAGCCCGGCCGCTTCCAGAGCATCTACGACCTGCTGGTGAACTGGGGCGACCACTACCTGCTGCTGGCCGATTACGCTGCCTACATCGCCGCGCAAGAGCAGGTGGACATTGCCTACCAGAACAAGGAAGCGTGGTCCGTCATGGCCCTGCGCAACGTAGCCGCCATGGGTCCGTTCTCTGCGGACCGCACGATCGGCGAATATGCCGACAAGATCTGGAAGAGCAAGCCGCTGGAGCTGGCTTCCTGATAGGTGTGCAGAGGCAGATTTGAGTCAAATCTGCCTCTAGCCGTCGTGGAATTTGGGCGAGTGAAAGACTCATCCGACTGAACCGACCCTTTCGAGGGTGGTAACACAATAGAACAAATTCACCGGCCAGTGCATCGCTTGTCCTGGGAAAACGTCTCCTATGATTCGACGCAAAACGTTAATTGCGGGAGGTATCTAATGCGAACTAAGTTTGGCTTGGCGGTATTAAAAAAACCGGAAGGCAGTTCCAGCCCTCTATACCTAGCGAGGACTTTGTTTGTATTTTGCTTACTCCCATCTGGCGCGCTAGCCGCGACTTGTAATGCTCTTGAGGGAGCGCTAAATGCTCAAGGTAAAGCGAGGTACGAATCACACGAGGTCGAAGTTAGAAGGTGCCTGTCGCTATTTCCTGATGGATACCTCTGCGGCTCTAACGCTACATATGAGGTTGAGCGGCGGGTAAGCGATGGCCAAGAGCAACGCCGCAATAAGTACTTTTACACCAACCCCCCCTCCCTTGGCGGCGCTACATTGATCTCTTTTGGCGATTGGCAGACTTGTTCAGTTGACCTGTCGAATGTGGAAGTTGAATCGACAAGCAGTCCTCAAGCCGGGATGTGCACCGCCAAACCCATCATCCCCGCCACCGGCGAAAAGCTCTACACCCACAGCGACTACACCGACACCGGCCCGCACCCCTTAAGCCTCACCCGCACCTACCGCAGCCGCTGGTCCGTCAGTGGTGCTGCAGGGTTTGCCGCCAACCCCGGCCTGGGCCAAGCTTGGGCCCACAACCACAGCAGCAGCCTGAGCGTGCAAACCAACGCTGGTGCAGCGGGCGGGAACGCCTTGCTCGCAGTCACCTCCATCCGCCTGACAGAAGGCAACGGTTCCATCCGGCTCTTCGAACCGGTGAGCGGCACCAACCAATTCAAAGACAGCACAGGCTCCAGCACCATTACCGCCACCACCACCCTGGGTGGCTCAAGCCTGCCCAGCAGCTACACCCTCAATCTCACTGACGACGACAGCACCTGGCAGTTCGACGCATCAGGCAAGCTCCAGAGCAAGACCGAACGCAACGGCTGGACCACCAGCTACAGCTACATCAATGCAGGCGTTGGCGCCGGGCAGTTGGGCAGCATCACCAACGCCTTTGGCCGCAGCATCCAACTCAGCTACAACGCTGCAGGCCAGCTGGAGACTGCCACTTTGCCCGACGGGCAAACCGTGCGCTACACATTCGATAGCAGCTCGCGCATAGTTGGCGTTGGCTACCCCGGCAATGTGTCTAAAACCTACCTCTACGAAGACACCCGCTGGCCCCAAAGTGTGACCGGCATCATCGACGAGCGCGGTACGCGCTTGGCCACCGTGGTCTACGACGCACAGGGCAGGGCAGTCGAGAGTGGCTACGCAGGCGGAGCCGACTACTACAAGGTCAGCTACCCCGCCACCAGCAACTGGAGCAGCGCCCAAATCACCGACCCCCTGGGCACCACCCGCACCTACCAGTACGGCACCACCTTGGGCAAACTCACGGTGACCGGTGCCGACAAACCCAGTGGCTCGGGTGGTAGTGACGCCGCCAGCCGCGTGCAAAACGCCAGCGGCCTGATCGACAGCGAGACCGACTTCGCCGGCGTGCTCACCCTGTACACCTGGGACAACACACGCCGCCTGCCCCTGTCCATCACCCAGGCCGCAGGCAAACCTGAGGCCCTGACCACCAGCACCCAGTGGCACCCCACGCTGCGCCTGCCCGTTAAAGTGACCGTGCCAGGCAAAACCACCGACACCAGCTATGACGCCCGTGGCAACGTGTTGAGCCAAACCGAGACAGACACCACCGGCGGCCCCAGTAACGGACAGACCCGCACCTGGGCCTGGACCTACACCCCCAGCAACCTGGTTGCCACCCACACCGACCCCTTGGGCCAAGTCTGGAGCTACGCCACCAACGCCCAAGGCCAGCGCACCAGCGCCACCGACCCCCTGGGCCAAACCACCAGCTACACCTATGACACCGCAGGCCGCCTGAGCAGCCAGACCGAACCTGGCGGCCTGGTCACCAGCTACGCCTATGATCAGCGCGGCCGCATCACCAGCGTCAGCGCGGCAGGGGAAACCACCCGCTACACCTACACGCCCGATGGCCAACTGGAGAGCGCTACCCTGCCCAATGGCTACAGCGTGAGCTACCAATACGACGCCGCCCAACGCTTGATTGCCGCCAGCGACAACCGCGGCAACCGCATCAGCTACACCCTGGACGGCATGGGCAACCGAATCCGCGAAGAACTCAAAGACCCCGGCGGCACCATCGCCTACGCCACCAGCCGCACCATCAACAGCCTGAACCGGGTAAGCAGCATCACCAGCGGGCAGGGCGCCAGCCAAGGCACCACCCAATACGGCTTTGATGCCAACGGCGAAGCCACCAGCCAAACCAACGCGCTGAACCACACCACCAGCCAAACCCTGGATGGCCTGCGCCGCCCCACGGCCACCACCCTGCCCGACAACAGCAGCACCCAAACAGCCTGGAGCGCCCTGGGCGACATCACCAGCGCCAAAGACCCCAAAGGCATCACCACCACCTACCAAAGAAACGCCTGGGGCGAAGTCTTGAGTGAAACCAGCCCGGACAGCGGCACCCAAAGCTTCGTCCGAGACGCAGCCGGCAACATCACCAGCAAAACCGACGCCTTAGGCAAAACCACCACCTACACCCGCAACGCCCTGGGCCAAGTCACCGGCATCACTCTGCAGGACGGCACCACCCAAACCCTGGCCTACAACACAGCAGGCCACCTGGTGCAAATGACAGACGCCAGCGGCAGCACCAGCTACACCCGCGACGCCTTGGGCCGCATCCTGCAAAAAACCCAAACCGTCAACGACAACCCGGCCAACCCCAGCACGTACACCACCGCGTACACCTACCACCCCGGCGGGCAAGTAGCCAGCATCCGCTACCCCAGCGGGCTCACCGTCAACTACCGCCAGGGTACCGGAGCCCAAGTGGGGCAGATCACGCAAGTGGACGTGCAAGAACCGGGCAAGAACCAACCGGTGCTGCCTTGGGTAACCAACCTGACGTACACCGCCCTGAACCAGCCCAAGAGCTGGAACTGGAACTGCCTGACCGGCAACGGTAAAACCGCCGCCAGCACCGCCAACTGCGACACAGCCAGCCGCAGCTTCGACAGTAACGGCCGCATGACGGGCAATGAGTTTGCGACCTACAGCTACGACCCCGCAGGCCGCATCACCGGTATCACCCAAAACCTCTGGGCCCTGCAAGCTGCGGTGCCGGAAGTGCCAGCTACCGCCACCACACCAGCAGTACCGGCAGTACCCGCCAGCTATTACCCCGTCCCCTTAAGCTGGACCGCTGGCTACGACAACCGCGACCGTTTAACCAGCTTCACCCGCCCCGGCAGCAGCATCAGCTACACCTATGACAAAAACAGCAACCGCTTAAGCGGCACTGAGGCCACCACCAGCGACACCGATTTGGATGGGGACTTTGATGCAGCAGACCTGCAAAGAACGACCGCCCAAACCCAAACCATCGCCAACGACAGCAACCGCCTCTTGGGCTGGAGCCAGACCAACACCACCAAGAGGCTCAACGCCAAAGGCCAACCGGTCACCAGCAGCACCAGCACCCAAGTCAACTACGGCCTGGACGCAGCCGGTAACCTGACCAGTGACGGGCTGAGAACATTCAGCTATGACGCAAGCAACCGCCTCACTCAAGTGCAAGTGGGCGATGCAGACGAAGCCAGCAAAGTCACCTACCTGCACAACGCAGCAGGCCAACGCGTCTTCAAGAGCGAACCGCAGGTAGCGCAAACCGCACCCAGCGAACAAGAACTAGGCACAGACTTCATCACCTGGCTCAAAAAGAACTTTGGCTGGCTCTTCGCCCAAGCCCAACAAAACGCCACACTGGGGCAAAGCTATGTGTACGGCGATGGACCCATCAACAGCTACCACCTGCTGGGTGAATACGGCAACGGCGGCACCACAAGCACCGGGAGACTGGAATACATCTACCTGCCCACCGAGACAGGAACAGCGCAACTCATCGGGCTCTACAAAAACAACCGCTTCTACGCAGTCCACACCGACCACCTGGGCACGCCAAGAAGCATCACCGACGACACCAACAAGGTGGTGTGGCAATGGGCCTACTCCGCATTCGGGGACAACAAGCCCACCGGCATCCTGAAAGCCACAACCAACCCCAAAGCCGCCCTCACCAACCAGCCCACACTCCTGCAAGCCACCAGCCCGAGCTTCCCCGTCAATCTGAGGTTCCCGGGGCAGTACTGGGATGATGAGGCTAAGCTGAGTTACAACTACTTCCGCAACTACCAACCGAACCAAGGGCGGTATACACAGCCGGACCCGATTGGGTTGGAGGGGGGATGGTCGCGGTTTGGGTATGTAGTTGGGAATGCGCTTTGGGCGATTGATCCTGAGGGGCTCGCAGGAGTAACTCCAAAGAATTTCGGTAAAAATAAATCGCTGCCCCCTCCTGGCCAACTTCCGAAGGACACACAAGAAAGAACTAAGCAACAACAAGAGCAACAAGAGGCTGGCGCAGAAACAACTAAAAATATGCTTTGCTATCTTGGTCTGAGAAATTGCGAGGCTGAAGATAATTTAAAAAAAGCAAGGATTTGCTTGCTGTCTCAATGCACAACATGCGACGGTCAAACGTTTACCGCTGGACCAAACGCAAATCAAAGTAGCGCTTTCGATCCAAAGACCACAACTTGCAAGTGCATTCAGTACGGTTTCGATCCGTCATATCAAGGTGGACCACCTCCTGGCCTAACCCCTCCTGGACGATAGTTATGAAAAAAATCGCAATCTTTATTTGTTTTGTAGTGATTGTTTTCTTGGCTTTTGTTGTAGGTCGGAAATCGGGATTTCAAGAAGCGATTCGAATCGGTGATTTAAAAGCTCAATCTATAAATGCCCTAAATGCTATGGGTTCTTATGATGTCCATGCCGATATAGCCAAAGCCGTTGAAGCTGGAAATGGTGCAAAAGCGCTGTGCTCAGTACAGATTTATGCAAGTGCTAACGTGATGCAGGTTAGGCAGTGCTTGGAAGATCCCAGTTGCAAATCATTAATCGAATCAGAAGTTCAAAAGGTTGCACCTGAACTACTTGGAAATGGTGCACTAAAGCTGAAATTTTTCAAACTAGGTGAAAAATGTGTCCCCTGATAAAAGGGCTGTCGAGCTGTCCCGAATCTTGTGTGCAGCGTGACCGAATCCATGTGCATGCATGGTCTCCAAAATATTCTTCATAAAAGAATTTTTTATCAAATTGGCCGATAGCCCCCATCAACGTTGCGCAAGCAGCTACGAATTCAGTAGCAGGCGTACTCGCTTAGTCAACAACACCATCGCCTGGGCCACCAGCCGCACCTTCAACAGCCTGAACCGGGTCAGCGCCATCACCAGCGGGCAGCGCTGGCTATTCTTGGAAAGTAATCTCAGGAGTAAAGAGATGATGCGTTCCTTCTTTCGCTGGTTTCTTCTTGTTCCCTTAATTTCGTTAGTTGTCGCTTGCGCCGACAGCGTTTCCCAGCGTATGCCAGCAATCAAGCAAGATTTGGCTCAGTTCCAGACTTCGCTATTTGTACCCGTGCGCCCAGCCACGAGTGAGTTAGCTAAAGATTCGGCTTTTTCATTAGCGATAGATTTTGAAGGAATTGATGCCGGGAAGATAGCTGGTCAGGCGGAGGAGGCCCTTCGGAAGTTGCGCTATGTACGTAAAGAAAATCGACTTGATGGAATTCAAGAAACTATTTTGTATTGCCACGAGGAAGAAGCTGGTAGGAGTGCAACTATCGTGAATAGCGGGCCACAACTACGAATCGCGTTTCGAGTTTCCGGCTGGTCGGAAGATAAGCAAAAGTGTCCAGGTAAGAATGTATCGAAGTAATTTAAGTCAAATCTGCCTCTGGCCCCCGTGAAATATGCGCGAGTAGCTATGAATTCAGGAGCGGTTTGATTCGGTCCCACAACACGTAGGCGCCCAGTCCAGCGAGGTGCACCCACACCGTCAGCCAGTACATCGCCTGAAAACCGGGCTTGACGGTTTTGTGTCGTAACACCTGCTGCGCCAGTCGCGCAGCGGGCCAGCCACCGACCAAGGCCAGCAAATGCAGAGTTTTTTCTTGAATGCGCCAATGGCGGGCGCGGGCAGCGCGCTTGTCCAACCAGTAAGCGCCAAAGGTAGCCGCGTTTAGCGCAAGGGCGAGCCCCAAAACCAAAGGCGGCAGGCGGTGTTGGTAGATGCCCCAACCCAGCCCTGCCGCCCAGAGTGCCGCCAGGGTGGCGGCAGTTAGCTGCTTCAACCCGCCAGCGCCACGTAGACGTTTTGCACGTCGTCGTTGCCGTCGATGGCGGCCAGGAAGGCTTCCACTTCTTCCAGCGCTTCGGCGCTCAGGCTGGTGGGGTCGACAGGGTTTTTGGCTTTGTAGCCCAGCTTCATCGACAGCACGTTGAAGCCGAAGTTGGGCAGGGCGCGGGCCACCAGGTCCAAGTCAGCCGGGTCGGTGTAGAACACGGTGTTGCCTTCTTCATCACCGGCTTCAAAGTCTTGCGCACCGGCCTCAATCGCAGCCACTTCGGCATCCGAGTCGGCGGCGGTAGGGGCCGCTTCGATCATGCCCAGGTGGTTGAAGTCCCATGCCACCGAGCCGCTGGTGCCCAGCTGGCCTTTGCGGAACAACACGCGCATTTCAGGGGCGGTGCGTTTCACGTTGTCGGTCAGGCACTCCACCATCACCGCTACCTGATGCGGGGCAAAGCCTTCGTAGATAACGTGTTCATAGTTGATGACCTCGCCTGTCAGGCCGGCACCTTTCTTGATGGCGCGCTCCAGCGTGTCTTTGGGCATGGAAACTTTGCGGGCCTGCTCCACCACCAGGCGCAACTTGGCGTTGGCAGCCGGGTCCGCGCCGCCGCGGGCGGCTACCGTAATTTCTTTCACCAGCTTGGTAAACAGCCGGCCTTTGGCATCGGCCACCAGGGCCTTGCCCTTTGCTTTCCATTGCGCGCCCATAGCGAGTCTTTCTAGATGTTGAAGGGGTAGATTTTACTTGGCGCTCTGAGGCGCTACGCCGCTGCCAGGCGCACTGCGCCAGAGGGCGATGCGTTGTTCCACCTGGGTATGAAACAAATGGCTGGTACCCAGCGCCACCAACCAGCTGGCGGCCATGAACAAGAGGGCTGCATCACCATCGTCGGAGCCGATTTCAGCCCAAGCGGCATTGGCCAGCAAGAGCACGCCGTAGTGGACCAAAAAGAGTGCATACGACGTGCGGCTGAGCAGGCTCACTGCCGCGTCGAGCCAGCGCGGCAGGCGCAGTTGCCAGGTGCCGAAGCTGGCCAGCAAGGCCGACACACTGATGGCGAGGGCAATACGCTCGCGAAAATTGATGGCCAGTGACGCCAACCCGACGCTGAGGGCCGTGGCGTACAGCGCCACCGCATACCAGCCGTGCCGTGCGCGCAAACCTGCCCACCAGGCCAAGGCGCCCAAGCCGTAGGCCCCGAAAAAGTACACCGACCAGATGTCCCAATCCGCATCGGCATTGAACCAAGTGAGGGATGCGGCACACAGCAACGCCACCAGCGCAAGGCTCAGCCAGCGCTTGCCACCGCCCAGCCACAGCACCAGGGCCAGGGTGGCGTAGAGCTGAAAGTCGATGGCCACATACCAGACACCGGCAGACAGAGACTCGACATCCAACACGCTGTGCAACAGGCTGGCATGGGCGAGCAACTGGGGCAGGGTAGGCGCAGCCGGCACCACCTCGGCCGACAGGTAAGGCCGGGCGATGGCCGCGCACACCACCGTGAGCAGCAAGGCCGCGACAAAGGGAAGGGCGAGACGCTGGTAACGCTGCCAGACCGCGCTGAACACGCTACTGGCCGGCCGCCTCGTGAGGGCGAAGCTGCGGGCTGCCAGATAGCCGGCAACCACCAGAAACACTTGCACCGCGATGCGGGCGTTGTCGTACAGCCACTCAAATACCTCGGGCAAAGCACTCGAGGCTGCTTCTGACAGCGGGCCATAGGCCGAAAAGTGGTGCAGCACGATGCATTGGGCAGCAATCACTTTCAAAATATCAATCAGCCGGAACGAGGTAAGAGCGGGTAGGCGGGCAACAGTCATCAGGTCTGGCAAAGTGGGCTGCGCCGGCCCGAGAGGCTCAAGCCAGCGTGAACAGCGGTATATCTTGGGTGTGTGCAAGCAGGTCTAGCTGCTCGCGGGTCTGGCCGGCCACAAAGGCGGCCACAGTGGCGTGGGCCTCTGGGGTCATCATCGCCAAGGGGTGCGATTGTCGCAGACCGGCCGCCGCGCCCAAGCGGCTCGAAAAATGGGGCTCCAAAGCCGCCATGGCGACTCTTCCGTCTTTGCAGGGGTAGACCCGGTATCCGGCATGGCCACCACCCACGGCGGCACCTGTTTGGGTCAGGCCCCAGCTGCGCGGCAGCGCGAGGTAGCCCGCAGCATCAGACAGCGCGATTTCAAGGAAAACCCCTTTCCCTTTGGCTTGGCTGAGGATGCGGGTTTGTAGCACCGCTTCGCTGGTCATCAGCGAGCCGCCCATGTCCGCATACAGGGTGGGGGGCATTTCCAGGCCGGTGACGAGGTCGTTTTCCGCCAGGTAGGTGAGGTCGTGCCCGGGCTCTTCTGCGCGGGCGCCCGGCGCCCCGACGATGGCGACCATCGACAGCCCGGGGTATTGTTTGCGCAGGGCTTTCCACTCCAGCCCCAGTTTTTTGAGGGCACTGGGGCGGAAGGAGGTAAGCAGCACATCCGCCTTGGTCAGCTCTTTGTGCAGGGCGCGCTGACCGGCTTCGGTCTTCAAGTCCGCGGCAACCACCCGCATGCCCTGGTGCATGACGTCGTAAGCCGTGCGGTTGTAAAGCCCCATCGGATCGCCCGAAGCGCCTGCCCGTGAGCCTGCCGGTGCGGGTGGCTCCAGCTTGATGCAGGTCGCCCCCATGTCGCGACAGCGCATCAGCGCCGCAGGGCCGGGCAGATTGAGCGCAAGGCTCAGGATGCGGGTGCCCTTGAGAGGGCGCAGGCGCTGTGCAGGGGGTGCGGCTTGAAGGGGCATGGTTTGCTATCAAAAAAGAAGCTAGAGGCGCTTATTCTGCCAGCGTTAGCAGCATATATGTTACTTAAGTGTCGCCCACTCGACCGCCCAGCCCTGGAGCCAGGCCACGGCATCGTCTTCTGGGGTCATGGTTTCCATGGCGTCTAGCACACAGGTGTCGCCCATTTTGCGGGCACCCAGGTCTTGCAACTTGGTGTCGAATTGTTTGCCGCCGCCCAAAAAGCTGTCGCCATAGCTGCTATCGCCCAGCGCAACCAGGCCATAGCGCACGTGCCCGAGGTATTTGGCTTGTGCATCTAGGCTGTTGAGCAAGCCCACTGCATTGCCCGGCACGTCACCGGCGCCCGTGGTGGAGGTGCAGATGATGAAGGTGCCGGGTGTGTCGAATACGGTGATGTCGAGGCCGTCCATCGGCAGGACATCGATGGTGGCGCCGATATCGTCGGCACAAAACTGGAGCGCCTCGGCCACGCTTTGGGCGTTGCCATTGACGGTGCCGACAAGAATAGTGATTTGCATAGCGAGATTCAGAGGGACTTCAAGAGGGTGCGGGGGATGATAGGGGCAATAATGTCGGCCTCTCCCGGCAACGGGATTCCCGTTTTTCTCAGGCGCACCGTGACCCAAGCTTTTAACCCCCAACTCGGCTTCGCTTTTTTGGCTGATCTGCCCACGTTGGACCTCGATCCACCCAAACGCGCCAGCCGCAGCCCCAAGGCTTCGGCCGCAAAAACGCCCAAAGCAGTGCCCGCCACCCAGGCCCCCTTGATGGACGCCGAGGCCATGGCCCGCGCCCTCGAGGCTCATGCCGATTACAAGGTGCAGCGCCGTCTCAAGCCTTGTCTGCAGTGGCCCGGCGAGGCGCACAGCGGCGTGAAAACCATCCTGGTGCTGGATACAGAAACCACCGGGCTGGACCAGACCAAAGAAAAAATTATCGAACTCGCGCTGCTGCGGGTTTCGGTCGATACCGAAACCGGGCTGCCGGTCGGGCCGGTGCAGGTGTATGACGGCTTGGAAGACCCGGGCAAGCCGATTCCCCCTGAGATAGTTGCCATTACCGGCATTGAGGATGCCCAGGTGCAAGGCCAGGCACTAGACGAGGCCCGCATTGCCGAGCTGATGCAGGGTGTGGATGTGGTGATCGCCCATAACGCAGGATTTGACCGCCCGTTTGTCGAGGCGCGGCTACCCGCTTTTGCCGGACTGGCGTGGGCATGCTCCTTTGCCGACATCGATTGGAAAGCCCAAGGGCGCGGTTCCGCCAAGCTGGAGAGCCTTGCAGCGGAGCTGGGCCTGTTTTACGACGCCCACCGGGCCGAGATGGATTGCCATGCGCTGTTGGCAGTGCTGGCTGCCCCGTTGCCAAAGGCCGGTGCTGACGCCACCCAGACGGGCCTTGCACACCTGCTCTATGCCGCCGGTAACCCTAGCTATCGATTGAGCGCAACCAACGCCCCTTTTGAGGCGAAAGACCTGCTCAAGGCCCGCGGCTATCGCTGGAACGGAGACCAACGTGTGTGGGCCACCCGCCTGAACGACGATGCCGCGCTGCACACCGAGTTCGACTGGCTCCGCCAGCAGGTGTATGCCGGCCGGCATGCGGCGGTGCAGGTGGAGCAAATGGACGCCAAAACCAAGTACTCCAGCCGCAGCGGCCACACGGTTTACCAACAACTCTAAAGGGCCCAGTCATGTCGCGACAGCTGCTCAGTGTTCAGGTGGGCCTCGCCCGCAAGGTGCAGATCCAGGGCCGCAGCATCCTGACGGCGATCCACAAAACCCCGGTTGACGGGCCCACCCCGGTGACGCCGCTAGGCTTGTTGGGAGATGAGCAGGCGGACCCCTCAGTGCACGGCGGGCTGGACAAGGCGGTGTATGCCTACCCCTCGGAGCACTACGGTTTTTGGCAAGAAGCGCGCCGGGCGGCTGGCGCCAGCGGTTTCGATGACAGCTTGCCCTTTGGCTCCATGGGCGAGAACCTGACGCTGGCAGGCCTCATGGAAAACGAGGTGTGGGTGGGCGATGTGCTGCGCTTTGCCGATTGCGCGCTGCGGGTGGTGCAGCCGCGGGAACCCTGTTTCAAGTTCAATGCGGCGATGGGTTTTGCAGGCGCTGTCAAAGCCATGGCGATGAGTGGTCACTGTGGCTTTTATCTGGCGGTTGATGAGCCCGGGCAGCTGCGTGCCGGTGAGCCGTTTGAGTTGGTGCCCGGCTCACGGCAGACCTCGATCGCCGAGCTGTTCAAGGCCCGGCTTTACAAGCACTTGCGCTAGCCCCTGCAGCGGTTGCGGCCCTGAAATCAGCCCCGGCTCAGCGTTGTGCTGATGGCGTCGGCCAGCTCGTGGGGCTCAAACTTGGCGACATAGGCGTCAGCGCCCACGCCAGTGGCATGGCCCTCGCTGGCGCTGCCGGTCAGGGATGAATACACGATGACTGGAATGCCCGCGAACCGGTTGTCGTTTTTAATGCTGCGGGTCAGGGTAAAGCCGTCCATTTCGGGCATTTCCAGATCGGTCAGCACCAACGCGACTTTATCGCTGGCCCGCTTGCCGTGGGCGACCGCATCGCTGTGAATCTGGGCCAGACGATCCCACGCTTCTTTGCCGTTTTTGAAGGCCACGTAAGAAACCCCCATGGACTTGAGGCTTTCCTCCACCAGCATGCGGGCGATGGCGGAGTCGTCGGCAAACAGGATGGTGGAGCCTTCGGGCAGCTTGATTTTCTGGATGTTGCTAGAGGACTCTGTTTGGCTGTTGGGGAACACGTTGCGGATGATTTGCTCCACATCGAGCACCTGTGCCAAGCGGGAGTCTGTGGCATCGCCATCGATTCGGGCAACGCCTGAGAGCAAGCCGGAGCTGTTGTTGTCAGAGGCGATCAGGTGCTTCCAGTCGAGCTGGATGATTTCGACCACTTCGTCCACCAGAAACGCCTGGGTTGTGCGGGCAAACTCGGTCACCAGCACGATTTTGGAATCGGTTTTCGGCACACAGCCTGCGAGTGCAGGCAGGTTGATCACCGGAATCAATTGCCCGCGCACATTGGCCAGTCCGAGGGCGTGTTGGGGGGCATTCACGATGCTGGTGATTTCAGGCGCCACCACGATTTCGCGCACCTTGAACACATTGATGCCGAATAGCTCGCTACGCTCGCTGCCGGTCGAGTCCCCGAGTCGGAACAGCAGGAGCTGGAATTTGCTCTCAGCTGCCTGGCTGCTGTGGGGCGGTGTTTTGGTGTTCATAGGAGCGCTCATGGTGGGGCCTCTCGAAGCAATTGGTGTTCACCTTCACTTTACCCTTTTCCGTGCGAATTGCTTTGGCTAAAAGACAAGGTTTTCGCTGCATCTCTCAGGAACTGGCGTACTTGGTCTATATCCGCTCCGATATGTCGGTCAATACGGCGGATGTAAGGGCAGGCGAAGGGCTTCGATATTGCAGTAGTTGCATACGATTGCATCCACACTTGATTGGCTTTACCGCAGCCTCTTTTTCGCATGGTGCATAGGGGATTCACCCAGCGGACGTGCCGCACCGACACCTCGGTTACGCTAAATGCTATTCAATGCAAAGGAATGACCGTGAAATTAGTTCGCTATGGATTGCCGGGCCAGGAAAAGCCCGGTGTGTTGGATGCCCAAGGCGGGGTGCGCGACCTCTCTGCGCACATCGCGAATGTGGGCGGTGCTGCCTTGTTGCCGGACAGTCTGGCCCGATTGCGTGGGATTGCGGTGGACAGTCTGCCCTTGGTGGCCGGCGTGCCCCAACAAGATTTGCGTCTTGGTGCTTGTGTCGGCAATGTCGGCAAATTCATTTGCATCGGTTTGAACTACTCTGACCACGCGGCGGAGAGCGGCATGCAAGTGCCGCCGGAGCCAGTGGTATTCAACAAATGGACCAGCGCGATCGTCGGGCCTGACGATGCCGTGGAGATTCCCCGTGGTTCGCTCAAGACGGACTGGGAAGTAGAGTTGGGCGTAGTCATCGGCAAAGGTGGCCGCTACATCGACGAAGCAGACGCCATGTCCCACGTCGCCGGCTATTGTGTGGTGAACGATGTGTCTGAGCGCGAATACCAGCTCGAACGCAGTGGCACATGGGACAAGGGCAAGGGCTGCGACACCTTCGGCCCTATAGGCCCTTGGCTGGTGACGGCGGATGAAGTACCGGATCCGCAGGCCTTGTCCATGTGGCTCGATGTGGATGGCAAGCGCTATCAAAACGGAAGCACCTCCACCATGGTTTACGGAGTGAAGTTTCTGGTAGCGTACCTGAGCCGCTTCATGAGCCTGCAACCCGGTGATGTGATCTCCACCGGTACCCCGCCCGGCGTCGGCATGGGTCAGAAACCTCCGGTTTATCTACGCGCCGGCCAGACCATGCACTTGGGCATCGAGGGCTTGGGAACCCAAACACAAGTGACCAAACAGGCCTGATATGACCCCAGCCGACGACGTGCGCTTTGTGGACGCGCTCTTTTAAATACGGCCTGGCCTCTACGATCAGCTGCGGTGCTAGCCAGCACCGCAGGCGGGATGCCTTTGCCAGCTCCCATGAATGCAACCTGATCCACTCTCAGGGGATGGCGCTCTTTGGTGTGCCCTGGCCTTGGATTAGCGGCTGATATTGCACTCGCGGCGCAACAAGGCCACCGCATCGTTGAAGGTGTAGTCGTGGTCACTCGCCAGGGTGGCGCTCGACTCTTCGATAAAGTTGTTCCACAGGCTTGCGTAGTCTTCCAGGTGTTCGGCAGGCGCGTTGGCTTCGATGAACTGCAAGGGCAGGGTGGGCTGCAATCCAGATTTCCGGATCTTCTTTACCAAGGTCGAGGCTGCCTTTTCAGTGAGCACCGTCTTGGCAGGGCTACCAGCGGCCATGCACAAGAACAGGGTGAGCAAGGAGCTTTCGTCATCATTGCCACCGGTGGCTTTGGCCCAAGCCTTGGAAACATTCTTGTCGAATTGATCCACCTCTAGGATGGCGTCCTCGAGCCAAAAATACCGGCCCATGAATGCGGGTGTCTGGTCAAACAGCTTGCGCACCGACAGGTCGGATTCCAGCCATTTGACGGAGTCTGCCCAGACCGAGTCGCGTATGGACTCCACCAGTTCTGTCCACTCGCTAGGTAGATCTGCCGGGACAATCAACGGCAACTTGCCGGGTTTGGCCAGATAGCGCTTGCGCAAGGCCAGAATCATCTTTTCGAAAGTAACCCAGTCGGGCAGGCTGCTGCGCTTGCAGGCGCGGGCCAACAAGGCAGTGCGGATGACGGCTTCTGCATCTTTGCCAGCCTCTTCGAGCTCTTCGACGTCCATGCCCATTTGCCCAGCCATCCAGATGGCCGCATCCACCACCGCGGCAGCCCGGCTCCGGCTTGCCAACTCCATCTGGTATTCGGTCAGGGTTTTAAGGCTCCATTTGGCCAGCAGGGGAATGTGCTCATCGCGAAAGCCGCTGCGCTCGTTCATCCCGAAGTGTGTCGTCTGCGGCATGGTGATCAGCGCTTTGAGCATGTCTGAGCCCGCTTTGGAGCGAGAGAGAAAGCTGTGGTCCCGCAACAGCTCGGCTGCACGGTGGAGGTCGCCCTCCGTGCTGTGGGCCAGATGCAGGCTGACCAGGTTGACGATGCGGTCTCTGGCAAGCTCCAATTCGGGCCGCAAGTACTCGGTCCCGAAATAGCGCGCGATCTGCACCATGCCCTTGGGCGCATCGGCCCGGATGGCATCGAGTTTGTCTTGCCCGATCAGGCCGTGTTCTATGCCGTGCGTGAGCGCCTTTTCAAAGAAAGGACGGCTATCAAACAGGGAAACGGAATGGGGTGCAACGGGCATGGCGCTGGAGCAATTGGATTTAAATGGCGGACTCTTCGTCGTCTTCGCGGGCAGCAGGTGTGGCTTTGCCGCGGTCGGTGTCACCGGTTTCGACTTTGCCGTCGTCTTCCTCTTCGGCCACTTCTTCTTCATCAAGGCCCAGGTCAAACGCACGGGCCTTGGCTCGCAACACAATCAACATTTCGATGAAAAGGTCGGGGAGCTCATGGCGCAGCAGCCAGGCCATTTGCATCCAGTCCTGGTCCGCCACCTCATCCAGATCGACGCGTGGGCGCACGTAGGCGGATTGGTACAGCGCCTGCTCCGACAAGATTTCGCCGTCATCTTCGACGGTGTCAAACGTGCCACTGCGGGCAAACGCCTCTACTCGGCTCCACTTTTCGGTGAAGTAATCGGCCAGCGCTTCGCTGCCACCTTCCAGATCACCAATGGCCGTCAAAAACTCAATCGCATCCACCGCGTCATCCCGGAAGATCACCGAGTTCATCATGCCGCGCAAATGGGTTCGCGTCAGGTCTTTGTATTGCTTTTCGATCACCACCGCATGCGCAAACTGCTGCGGTGTGATCAGCAAATTCACGATGGATTCTTTGGAGTCGTCGTACTCGCGGATCACCGCCAGAATGTCTTTGGCAGGCAGCTGCTCCAGCACCACCATCAGGGCGCCGTCGCCCTCAGAGTCGGCAAGCTCCGTCAACACGGACTCAGCCCCCACGATATCGCCGGCAGCGATCAGGGCTTGGGTTTTTTCAATCAGGGCTAATTGGCTCACAGGGGCGTCCTCTTGATGCGGGCTCGGGATTTATTCTTTGTGGTCGAAGCCTTGCTCGACCATCCAGGCGGCGCCTTCTTCTTCGTTCACACGGCTTTGGCGTTCGTCTTCGTCCATGCCTTCGGGGTCACGCTCGATGTCGTCGCGGTCATCCTCTTCATCATCTGATTCGTCCGCTGCAGCGAATCGGGCATCCGGCTTGTTCAGCAGGTATTCCAGTGCGGCAGCCACGCTCATAAACCAGGGGCCTGCCGGTTGTTGCAGCACCTGCTGGGCCAAGGTGTGGGCCCATGGGGCGAGCTCGACCGCGTCAGCTAGCGAGTCCCATTCCGGCAGGTCTTCCGACTCCTGGCGCACCAGTTCTTCCATCACTGCAGGGCGCTTGAAACGGAAGCCCTGATGGAACACAACTGCCACCATCTCAGGGCTCAACTCCAGCATGCTCAGCAAAAACTTCAGTTCTTTGCGGCGCTCTGCCAGTTTTTTTGCCAGGATGTTGCTGCCTTCGGAGTCCGAGGTCAGGTCGTCCAGTTCGGCTTGGTAGGCGCTGCGCAGGTGATGAAAGAAAGGGGAGAGGCTCATGCTATTTGCCTTTTCAAAGAATGCGGGAGAAATACGTGGACCAGATGTCGCGTGCGGTGTCCAAGGGGTTGTCGAGCAAGCCTCGCCGGCGATTGTCGTCATAGGCCTGACGCTTGTCTGTGTCCGAGAGCACATCGTAGGCTTCTTGGACTTCACGGAAATAAGCGCCCGCGTTGGGATCTGGATTGCGGTCGGGGTGATACTGCGCAGCCTTTTGACGGAAGGCTTTTTTGATGTCAGCCAGTGTGGCTGCACTGTTCAATCCGAGACTGGCGTAATGGTCTTTCATGCAGCACGTTTCCTGCCGGAAAAGAAAAAACCCCACTGCAATCGCAGCGGGGTTTTTAAAGACCCTTGCGGGTTAATTTGGCTCCTCAACCTGGGCTCGAACCAGGGACCTACGGATTAACAGTCCGGCGCTCTACCAACTGAGCTATTGAGGAATGAAGCCTCAAATTATAGCGTGTTTTTTGAGTGATTTTAGAAACACGCTAAATTTTTAGATTCTGTCGCTAACTTTTTTCTTGGGTTCCAACACCGAGGAGCTGATGCAATCGCGTGCTCGTGGTGGTGTACTGCAAGAGCACTTTTTTCTCTGGAGAAATAAATGCCATCGCTGCGAAGGACGCTAGTGTAGCCTCATGAAAGCCACTCAAAATCAATTTTCGCTTTCCTGGATAAAAATTTATATCGCCGACCGCAAAAATTCCTGGAATTTCGCTCTGGAAGGTCTCTGTGCTCACCGGCACCTGCTTGCGTTCAAGGGTCCAACCCCAGTCGGCAATCGGTCCCATCTTTGGTGATACTCCCAAGCGCACCAGCACATGATCAGCGGCCACAGATATCTCGGTGCCTTCCGCCGTCAATACGTGCAATGAATTCAAGCGCGAACCATCAGTCCCGCATCCGGTGACCTGCGCTGGCAATACCCGGATGGTGCCGCTCTCGCGAGCGGCATCGAGTTGCTGCAGTGTGGCGGGCTCACCCGTGAAAACATCGCGCCTGTGGATCAAGGTCACACTGGCAGGACGATGGGCATCCACTGGCGCATATGCCGCTTGCAAAGCTGCAGTAACGGCCGATTCATCCCCACCCAGCACCACGACGTGGGCACCCTGCAAACTGCCTTCCGTCAGGGCGGCGTCGTGGGGGTAATGCACCTGGAGGTTCTCGAAAGGCTCAAGCTCCGGAACAGCCGGTTTGCGCGGGACAAAAGCACCGACACCAGCGGCTACAAACAAGGCCTTGGCGATGAATGTGGTACCAGCGTCGGTAATTAGGTGCAAACGACCATCCTCCAAACGGGTGACCGATTCGACCAACTGGGAGAAATGCATCTGCGCCTGAAAAGGCGCTATCTGCTGCAGCAGACTTTGCGTGAGGCCGCGGCCGGTGGTGACCGGTGTGCCGGGGATGTCGTAGATCGGCTTGTCGGCATAAAGCTCCATGCACTGGCCGCCAGCGTAAGGCAGGGCATCAATGACATGGGCCTGCACTTCGTGCAGGCCCAGTTGGAACACTTGGAACAGGCCTACCGGGCCTGCTCCGATGACGACGGCATCGGCTTCAATCACAGGGGCAGCCATGCCGAATTTGTGATCAGCGGATCAGCTGCGACAGCTTGCCGGTCTTGTCTTTCCAGTCGTCCGCATCTGCCAATGGTGCCTTGCGCTTGGTAATGCTCTTCCAGCCGGGCAGGCGGGCGAGCTCTGCGTTCAGGGCAATCATGTGCTGCTGGTCCTTGGGTGCGTCTTCTTCCGCGTAGATCGCGTTGGCTGGGCACTCGGGAATGCAGACGGCGCAGTCGATGCATTCATCGGGGTCGATCGTCAGGAAATTGGGGCCTTCGCGGAAGCAATCCACGGGGCACACGTCCACGCAGTCGGTGTATTTGCACTTGATACAGGCTTCGGTGACGATGTGTGTCATGTTGTTTGAGAGCAGTAAATAAGAGGGCGGGCACATAAATGCCAAGCCCTTGATTTTATTGGGTTTTGCAGACGCCCCTTGTCACGGGGGCATCTCCTTTGCGTTGTATCAACTCAGCAGCAGGGCGCCGGAGGTCTTGTGCGAGGCGGTGTCCACCAGAATCAGCGAGCCCAGCACACGGCTTTGCGCGTACGGAACGGCGGTAATTGCCTCTTGCAAAGCGAGCTCGATATGGCCGATGGCGTTGGGCGCAATCTCGGTTGCATCGTGCTCTTGCAAGGTGTTGATATCCAGGCTGTGGACGATGCGCTTGACCTTGGCCTTGATCCAGCGGTGGCCATGCAGGGCCAGGTACACACGGCCGGCAACCAGAGGCTCATCGTCCATCCAGGCCACCGTGGCCTTGATTTCGCGGGTAGCTTCGGCAAAAGCGCGGGGCTTGGGGGTATCCGCGAATTCGTCGTCCGGATCTGCGGCGGGCGTGACTTGGGCCAGCAACCAGTCCCCGCGGGACACATCCACTTCGCGGTCCAGCGTGATGCCGGCGCCATGGCCTGCGGCAATGCTGCCAGGCACGCGGGCGTGGTTCACCACCTGGGCCACCACGGCGGTCTGGCCGCTGGGGTGGATGCTCACGGTGTCGCCCACATGCACGGTGCCGGTGGCCACACGGCCCCAGAACACGCGGCGGCCCTGCGAGGTGTCGGCAGAGTTATGGAACTTTTCGACCCATTGCACCGGGAAGGCGAAGGGCACATCAGTCTCAGCGGCGGTAACGGGCAGTGTCTCCAGCAGGGCCAGCAGGCTCGGGCCTTGGTAGCCGCACCAGCCGGGCGTGGATTCCACCACGTTGTGGCCCTTGAGGGCAGACATGGGGATGGTGGCCGTCACGTTAATGCCAGCTTGCTTGGCAAAGGCCTGCAGTGCTTCGCTGATCTTGGCAAACGCGGCGGTGGCGTCGTCGCCCAAGGCGTCAAGCTTGTTCACCGCAAAGATGATGCCGGGCACGCGCAACAGGTTGACCAGCAGGCTGTGGCGGCGGGTCTGGGGCAGCAGGTCTACCATGCCGTCCACATTCCACTTGAGCTTGGTGGCATCCACCAGTACCACGGCGGCATGGGCGCTGCTGGCGGCGGTGACCATGTTGCGGGTGTACTGCTCGTGGCCGGGCGCGTCACCAATGATGAACTTGCGCGTGGGCGTAGCGAAGTAGCGGTAGGCCACGTCGATGGTGATGCCTTGCTCGCGCTCGGCGCTCAAACCGTCGGTGAACAGCGCCAAGTCGGCTTCGCCGCTCTTGGAAACGTTGGCCAACTGGTCTTGCAGCACTGATCGGCTGTCTACCAACAGGCGGCCGATCAGGGTGCTCTTGCCGTCGTCCACGCTGCCGCAGGTGATGAAGCGCAGGGCGGATGAAGTGTCATTTTGGCTGCTAGTGCCCGTGGAATGTGCGGGAGTAGCTATAGAAATAGTAGCGGTCATCAGAAGTACCCGTCTTTCTTACGTTTTTCCATCGAGGCTTCGGACGTCTTGTCGTCCATGCGGGTGGCGCCGCGCTCGCTCACGTCGGCAGCCAGCGTTTCGATCACGATGTCGGCAGCGGTCGCGGCCAGGCTTTCCACCGGGCAGGTGCAGGTGATGTCGCCCACGGTGCGGAAACGTACGTCACGGCTCTCGATGGTTTCGCCTTCCTTGGGAGGCGTCAGCTCCGTCACCGGAACCAGCAGGCCTTTGCGCTCGACCACATCGCGTTTGTGCGTGTAATACAGCGATGGCAGCGCGATCTTTTCGCGTTCGATGTACTGCCACACGTCCAGCTCGGTCCAGTTGCTGATGGGGAACACGCGGAAGTGTTCGCCGGGCTGCAGGCGGGTGTTGAACAGGGTCCACAACTCGGGGCGCTGGGCCTTGGGCTGCCACTGGCCGAAGCTGTCACGATGGGAAAAAATACGCTCTTTGGCGCGGGCTTTTTCCTCATCGCGGCGTGCGCCACCGATCAGGGCGTCAAAACGGAATTCGTCGATGGCTTCGAGCAGCGTGACCGACTGGTGCACATTGCGGCTCTCGCCGGGGTGGGCCAGGCGTACGGTACCGCGGGCCATGGAGTCTTCGACGCTGCGCACGATCAGCTCGGCACCCAGTTCCTTGGCGCGGAAGTCGCGGAAGTCGGTCACTTCATGGAAGTTGTGGCCGGTGTCGATCATCAGCAGGGGGTAAGGTATGCGGCCGACGCCAAACGCCTTTTCAGCGCACTTGAGCATCACCAACGAGTCTTTGCCGCCCGAGAACAGCAGGGCGGGGCGCTCAAACGCAGCTGCCACCTCGCGCAGGATGAAGATGGTTTCTTCTTCCAGCGCATCCAGGTGCTGGTTGGAGAGGCGGTCGAAATGGGTGGGTTCAGTCATGGCGTTCATGCTTTGGCTTCTTCATGTTTCACGTGCAGGCCGCATTCTTTGGCGGCTTCGTCTTCCCACCACCAGCGGCCGGAGCGGAAGTCTTCACCCAGGCTGATGGCGCGGGTGCAAGGCTCGCAGCCAATACTCGGGAAGAACTGGTCGTGCAGGGGGTTGTAGTCCAGCTTGTTGGTTTGGATGTAATGCCACACATCACCCCAAGTCCAGTTGGCCAGGGGGTTGATCTTGATGCGGGGCTCAGAGCTGTCCACCAAAGGCACATCGGCGCGGGCGCCAGATTGCTCGCGGCGCAGGCCGGTGATCCAGGCCTCTTTGCCTTTGAGCGCGCGCTCCAGCGGTTCCATCTTGCGGATGCCGCAGCAGGCTTTGCGCAGGGCGATGCTCTTGTACATCGCGTCCTTGCCTTCGCGGTCCACAAACTGCACCACCGATTCATTCACCGGCTGGTACACCGTGACCGCAGCGCGGCTGGAAGCTTTGAAGCGCTCCAGCAGGTCCAGGGTTTCTTGGTGCAGGGCGCCGGTTTCCAGCACAAAGATGCCGATGTCCAGCTTTAGGCTGTTGATCAGGTGGCTGATGACCACGTCCTCAGCGCCCAGGCTGCAGGCTTGGGTGACGGTGGCAGCCCCACCATCTACACCCGCGTATTGGGCTGCGGCTTGGGCGAGCACGCCTTGAGCTTCGGCCAGCTTGATGATGTATTCGCCGCTGGCTTCAGCGTTGCGGGCCATGGCGCTGCCGGCGGGCTGCACTTGCACCGCAAAACGGTTGCCTAAAGAGGAAGTTTCGGCGCTCATGCCGCTTCGCCTTCACGGGCAAAGTGGGGCTTTACTGTGACCGCATCGCCTTGGTAGAAGCCGCGATATCGGTCGAACTGGCGTTGTGCAAAGTCGATGTTCTGGTCAGCGCGCAGCACGGCTACGTCGAAGCCGGTGCGCTCCATTTGCACCAGTTGGTCGATCAGCACGTCGCCGGTAGCGCGCAGCTCGCCGGTAAAGCCCATGCGGCGGCGCAGCAAAAAGGCCTGGCTGTACGCGCGGCCGTCGGTGAACTTGGGAAAGTTCAGGTCGATGCGGGTGACGCCCGCAAGGTCCAGCGCACGGGGGTCTTCGGTGTTTGCCAGTTTAATAACGTTCTGGCCTTCAGCGCCCGTGGAGTGTGCGGAAGCAGCTATCAATTTCATAGTGTTTTCTTTCTTTCGGCGTCCGGGGCTTCAGGCTTCTTAAGCGTCTTTGGCGTAGCCATCTTTTTTGGGCAGGGCGTGCAGGTCTTCGTGCTTGTCAGCCAAGCGGGCGCTGTTAGCAGCCGCCTTGAAGGGGTCCATGCCTACGCGTTTGAAACAGTCGATAAAGGTCTCGCTGCCCGCGCGGTGTTGGCGGAAGGTGTCGAGCACGGCCTCAATCACACCGGGCACTTCGAGCGCGCCGAATGAGGGGCCCACCACCTTGCCGGGGACGGCTTCGCCGCTCAGTGCCGAGCCGTCGGAGCCGCCCAGGGACACCTGGTACCACTCCTTGCCGTCCTTATCCACGCCCAGAATGCCGATGTGGCCGCTGTGGTGGTGGCCGCAGGAGTTGATGCAACCGCTGATGTGCAGGTCGATCTCGCCCAGGTCGTGCAGTTCGTCCATGTCTTGGTAGCGCTCGGTGATTTGGGCGGCAATCGGGATGGAACGGGCATTGGCCAGCGCGCAGAAATCGCCGCCGGGGCAGGCAATCATGTCGGTCAGCAGGCGCACATTGCTGCGGGCCAAACCGGCGTGGCTGGCAGCCACCCACAGGGCGGGCAGGTCTTCGGCGCGCACCCAGGGCAAGAGCAGGTTCTGGTCGTGCGTCACGCGCACTTCACCGGCGCTGAATTCATCGGCCAAAGCGGCAGCGGTATCTAGCTGGTCGGCATCCGCATCGCCGGGGGCTTGACCCAGACGCTTGTACGACAGGGTGACTGCGCGCAGTGCAGGGTTCTTGTGCGGGGCCACGTTTTGCTGCAACCAGCGCTCGTAGTCCTTCTGGCGCTCAGGTGGAATTGCTACAGTTTTAGTAGCTGCTGGCGCACGCTCTGTAAGGGCTGGAGGCACAAAACTTGCTGTAACGCGGTCCAGCTCGGCTTGGCTGATGGTGTGGGGCGCACCGTCGCGGGTGATGATTTGCTCGTACTCGGCTTCCACCTCGTCGATGTAGCGCTGGCCTTCGGCCTTGACCAAAATCTTTATACGGGCCTTGTACAGGTTGTCGCGGCGGCCCCAGCGGTTGTACACGCGCACCACCGCCTCCAGGTAATTCATGATCTGGTTCCAGGGCAGGAAGGCGCGGATCTCGGTGCTGATAACCGGGGTGCGGCCCATGCCGCCGCCCACAAACACGCGGAAGCCCAGTTCGCCCGCATCGTTCTTGATCAGGTGCAGGCCCACGTCGTGCCAGCGCACGGCGGCGCGGTCTTCGGTGGCGCCGGTGATGGCGATCTTGAACTTGCGGGGCAGGAAGGCGAACTCAGGGTGCAGCGTGCTCCATTGGCGCATGATTTCGGCAAACGGGCGGGGGTCGGCAATCTCATCCACCGCCACACCGGCCAGCTCGTCGCTGGTGATGTTGCGGATGCAGTTGCCGCTGGTCTGGATGCCGTGCATGTTCACGGTGGCCAGCAGGTCCATCACGTCGGCGCTCTTGGCCAGCGGAATCCAGTTGAACTGCACGTTCTGGCGGGTGGTGAAGTGGCCGTAGCCCACGGGCAGGTGGGTGGTGCCCCAGGTGGCCTGGGTGCCGATGGCCTTGTCAAACACCTCTTTGCTCGGGTGGTCGTATTCGCGGGCAATGCGGGCCAGCACGCGCAACTGCGCGCTGGAGAGCTCGCCGTAGGGCACGGCTACGCGCAGCATGGGCGCGTAGCGCTGGATGTACCAGCCGTTTTGCAAGCGCAGGGGGCGGAACTCTTCGTCGCTCAAGGTGCCGGCTTGGTTGCGTTCCAGTTGGTCGCGGTGCTGGGCCGCGCGGGCGCGGATGAACTGGCGGTCAAATTCGGTGTATTGGTACATAGACGTGGTGCAGCAAAGATCAGAGAGCGATGAGTTTCAAACCGGCATAAGCCAGCAGCAGGGACAACAGAGAGCGGATCACCCGCTCCGGGGTTTTGAACATCAGGTGCGAGCCCACCCAGATACCTGGGAGCGAGCCTGCCAGCAACTTGGCCAACAGAGGCCAATCCACTGAGCCGAGGGACGCGTGGCCCATGCCGGCCACCAAGGTCAGAGGCACTGCATAGGCAATGTCCGCCGCCACAATGCGGGGCAGGGGCAACAAGGGGTACAACAGCATCAACACCGTGACGCCGATGGCTCCCGCGCCGACGGAGGTGAGTGTAACCAGCGTGCCAATGAGGGCGCCGAACAACAGCGGCAGACTCCAATGGCGCGGGCGAGCAGCAGCCGCTTCATGGCCAGCTGCAATGGACTTGGGGCCTGACTTGCCGCGCACGGCCTTAAAGAGGGTGGCTGCGGCAGTCAGCAACAGGGCCACGCCCAAGGTGCTGGTCATGATCTTTTGTACTTCTCCGCTGGTGGCGCCCAGTTGGTGCAGCACGTAAAGCGTTGCCAGTGCCGCAGGGATGCTGCCGGCCGACAAATTGAGAACTACCGGCCAGTCGATATGGCCGGAGCGTGCCAGTTTGACGGTGCCGCCCATTTTGGTGAAAGCGGCAAACAGCAGGTCGGTACCGACCGCCATGTAAGGCTTGACCCCAAAGAAGAAAATCAGGATGGGCGTCATCAACGAGCCGCCGCCCACACCCGTCAGGCCCACGATCGTGCCCACAAAAAAGCCCGCCAGTACAAACGCCAAATCATGCATGGCGGCGACTGTAGGCGGGCCGGCTTAGATTGAAAACTACTTTTTAGCTATGGGGGTATGAGGTCTGGTTATATGGAGGCCGCAGGGATCGATGGGAAACGGATTCAGCAATGCTAGCTTTCGACCCAAAACGGAAATCAGTCGGTTCATACTGATTGCTTGATAGCAGTCATTCTCCTCCGGCCCATTATGGTGGATCGATTGACGGCCGGTATGGGGCGGAATTGGTAGCAGAACAAGTTGACTCTGGGCTCTCTTGGACTTCTCTTATGCGCCTGGTCCGAAGACTGCCCAGACAGCGGTATCTGACGTGTGGTTCACGAAGCAGTGTGACTCACCCTTGGCGGCAAATAGCAGATCACCAGTCGAAAACCCAACACGCACCGTCCCGCGCACGAACTCACCTTGTCCGGTCACGACAACATAGACCTCGTCGCGATCATGCGGGGATTGTGGATCCGGATTCGGTGGACGGTACCAACGCGCTTCAAGACCAGAGGTGTTCAGCACCTGTTTGCTCAATCGGCCATCTGGCACCGGAAGCGCGTCGCCCTGAGCAGTGGTCACGCGAGTGGGAATAGGCGGAGTGTTCATACTAGCTTTCGGTATTGGACAAAGCCGCTCTTGTCGGCGATCTTGTCGTAGAGGTGCATGGCATCGGTGTTGGTCTCGTGCGTAAGCCAATGCACGCGACTCGCTCCTTTCACCCTGGCTGCGGCATAAACATAATCAATCAGAGCCCGTCCCACGCCCTTACCACGCAGTTCTGGCGAAGCAAACAGGTCTTGTAGGTATACGTAATCTCCCGCTGTCCAGCAACTACGGTGAAAGATGTAATGGACCATGCCGACCAGCACACCGTCTTGCTCGGCCACGGCGCAGTGCATGGGCTCTGCGGGATCGAGGAAACGGGCCCAAGTTGTCTGAGTCACAGCCTCAGTGAGGCTCGTCTTGTAAAAGGTTTGGTAACCCTGCCACAAGGGTAGCCACTGCGCATAGTCTTTTTCTGTTGCAATACGGATGTTCATGGCTTTTTGCTCAGATTAGGTCTAGTGGACTTACTGCCGTGCTGTCGGAAGGCCAGTGGGAATGCGAGATACCAGCCTCTGGCGGATGTCTACCAATGACATGCATTGCGTGCCATCCGGCTCAAAATTGTCTTCCGAGAGCCAGGTTTCCAATGCGGCTTTGATGACGGGCCACTCACTATCAATGATGGAGAACCACGCCGTGTCGCGTGAACGGCTCTTGTAGATCACTGCTTGACGGAAGATTCCCTCAAACGTGAAACCGAGACGCAGTGCTGCGCTGCGCGAAGGTGCGTTGAAGCTGTCGCACTTCCACTCAAATCGGCGGTAGCCGAGTGTCTCGAACACATGCTTCATCAACATGTATTGCACTTCAGTGGCGGCTGGAGTCCGTTGCAACAGGGGCGAGTAATAGACGTTGCCAACTTCCACCACGCCAGAGTTTGGATCGACACGCATCAAGGTGAGGTAACCCACGGCAGTCTGGGTCTTACTGTCAACGATGGCAAAGAACAGAGGGTCTCGGCTTGTTTGTATGGATTCCAGATATGCCATTAGAGCCCCCATTGTGGCGAAGGGCTCACTGAAGAGGTACGTCCAGTCGCGATCATCAGGAGCGGTCGAGAGGGCGGCAAACAGATCGGGACCATGGCGTTTGGCGTTGATAGGCTCAAGGCGGCAGAACTGCCCTTGCAGTGTGGTGGGTGTTGGTGCCTGACGGGGCGTCCATTGGAGTATTGGATCACCGATCGACTGGTTGAATTCATTGAGGCGTGGCATGCTTTGGAAACTCTTGCGGAAGTGAGAAGAGCACACTGTAGGCACATCATGGTCTGATATAAAGTGCCAGTAGCAATGATTCTTATAGTGCCACGAACCATGAACTCTCAGCCTTCGCTGTTGGAAGCGCCGCTCGACAAAAGCAGCACAGATCCTTTGCAGCGACAACTATGTGCTCGCATCAAGAGTGCCATTGTGGACGGGCGCCTACCTGCGGGTGTGCGCTTGCCGGCCACGCGGGTCCTCGCACAAACTCTAGCCATATCTCGCAATACTGTCAGCATTGCATATGAACAGTTACTGGCTGAAGGCTATGTGTTGTCCGATCGCCAAGGCACGGTAGTTGCTACGCTACGCCCTTCTGTGTTCCCACACGCGCGTCGTCATCACCTGCCCCGCAGCGAGGCCCTACTTTCACATCCAAATCTGGCCGATCGTCTAAAGAGCCTGCGCCCCACAGCATCAGTGCCGGCCGACTTGACCGCCTTCCGCCCGGGCGTGCCTGCACTCAATCAGTTTCCGCTGGCGCAATGGCGCAAGGCTTTGGACAACGTCACTCGCACTGACACACCCTACATGCTCAATTACGGTGACCCGTTGGGGCAAAGTGCACTGCGCTCTGCGATTGCCGAACATTTGGCGCTTACTCGGGGCGTGCACTGTGAAGCAGCCCAGGTGGTCATAACCGAAGGAGCGCAAGAAGCACTGGCGTTGTGCGTGCGCTTGCTTACCAATCCGGGTGACACGGTTTGGATGGAGGACCCGGGCTATCGGGGTGCTAAGTCCGCTTTCTACGCTGGTGATGTTCGCGTACGTCCCATGCGACTGGACACTGAGGGCTTGCAGTTCACCAGCAGTGACTGGCGCAATCACACGCCGCGGGTGGTCTACACAACGCCATCGCATCAATACCCTCTGGGCAACGTGATGTCGGTGGCGCGCAGACTTGCGCTGATAGCAGCAGCGCAAGCGCACAACGCATGGATTATTGAAGACGACTACGACAGCGAGTTTCGGTTGGAGGGCGCACCCATAGGTGCCATGCAAGGTCTGGTGGATGACGCCCCAGTGCTATACGTGGGCACGTTTTCGAAAACTATGTTCCCCGCCTTGCGCTTAGGATTCTTGGTCTTACCCACGCGATTGCTCGCAAGGTTGGAATCGCCTTTGCGCGAACTGCTTCGCGGTGGCCACAACCACGAACAGTTAGCGATGGCGCAGTTCATCACATCCGGCCAATTTGCGCGCCATCTGGCCCGCATGCGCCGCTTGTACAGAGAGCGCCAGCAAGTCCTTCGGCATGCGCTTACACAACACTTGAGTGTGCCGCACAGTCTAGAGGGAGGGCGTTGCGGATTGCATCTTTGCGTACGATTTGATGCGAAGTACCCTGATACAGCTGTCGCAGAAGCCGCTCGGCGCTACGGTATGGCGCCGCAAGCTTTGTCTGCATTCGCGCTCTCAGCCACACCAGAAGACAACGGGCTGGTTTTAGGTTACGGCAACACGCCGATTGAGACCATGGGCTCGTTGGTATCTTGCTTGCGACGAATACTTCACAGTGTCGAATTGAAGCCAAATTTCACTGGCTAGAAGCACGCAACCACACGGGAATTGAGCCGTCATCGTCCTCAAACACGTCCCAGATGCTGCCGTGCGGGGCCGATTTCGCAGCGGCCATCAACGTCTTCGCGAGTTCGCGCCGGGCAATGGTTCGCTTCATGTCTAGACGGTGCGTCGCCGGGGTGACTGCGATTGCTCGTGCCTGACCCGTGGTGTCATCCGCGTTGACCAGCCTTGCCGCTCTCACGATGACGTAAGGCAGTCCACTTTGAGCCAGCGCGGCTTCGCGATCCACCACGTTTTTCTGCATTCCTCGCTTGGCAAGGTTGAGCAAATGCCAGACCCATGAAGGCTTGTCCGGTCCAATGACGGACAGCAGCACGATCTTGGGATGTTTGGTGTGTTTTTTGGCTGCATGGATTGAATTCATGAATCCGTCGAACATCAAGGATCGAACTTCCTGCCGGGATGCAAACCGTTTGTGAATGTCCGCCGTAAAGAAGACAGCATCGAAGTCTCCATCCAACGCTCGTGCTATGGCATTTGGTTCGGTCACATCGGCGCTGTACGGCTCGATCAATTCTGTTGCGGGTAGCGGCCGCCGAGAGATTGCTCGAACGTGCTGCCCACTGCTAGCAAGAAGGCGGACAATCTCCAGCCCAGTCCCACTGCTGGCGCCAATCACTGCAAATTTCTTCATTGAGATGCCTTTGTATCGGTTAGTCTCTGGGAGTGCTTAGGCAACTTGCTGTAGTACTTTGACTGCAGCAGTGTGCAAACCTGGTGCGGCGGCAACAAAATCGGAGCTGGCCAGCGTCCACGGCGCGCCATGCCAGTCCGTCACTACGCCACCGGCCTCGCGCACCAGAAGCGCTCCAGCTACCAGACCTGATAGAACGTTGCTGGATTGCCAAAAAGCGTCCAGACGTCCAGTCGCCACGTGCACCAGTTGCATGGTGGCGGGTACGGCCGTTTTGACCAATAAGGCCTGTTCCAGCATGGCTGCCATTGAACGGGCCAGACGAGCCCGTGTAGACGTATCTTCATCTGGTGTGGCTTGACCTGTGCTAACGAGCGCCGCTCGTAAATCTTGTTTGCAGGATGTTTGCAGTGGCTGGCCATTCAGAAAGGCTCCATGACCGCGCAGCGCGGTGTAGACCCTGAAGGTCAATGGCTCGTCCACCACCGTTAGTACGACTTCGTTATCACGCACCAAAGTGGCGGTCACACTCCAGTCGCCCATGCCATGGATGTGATTGACGTTGCCCTCCACCGGGTCCACTACCCACCATTCGCCAACCGGCAGAGGTCCTGTGGCTTTCTCATCCTCCAGCCAGTTGGCCTTGGGGCGGATCGCCTGCAGCAATTGACGCAAATGGCCTGTGGCCGCCTCGTCATTGGCATCGATCATCGCAAGCAGACTGGGCAAGTCTGCTGGGCGAGCACTGGTGTCAAAACGCTGGAGAAGGACCTGCCCCGTCTGGTGGACGGCTTGCGCCGTCTGCGCCAGCAGTAGAGTGTCTTCAGAATGGGAGAGAGGCTTGTTCATAAATTTGTCCTTGCGCTGTGATTGCGATACCTCAATAATATGAGCCATCGCTCATTATTGAAACTCGCATTCATGCCAAAGACCCAGCACCGGGCCGCAACTGCCTTGGCCCCTCGGAAAAAGCCATTGCAGGCGCGATCTGCGGCGACCGTGCAAGCCATCTTGGAGGCCGCCGCTCACATTCTGGAAACAGATGGCTTGACGGCTTGCTCTACTAACGCAGTGGCATTGAAGGCTGGCGTCAGCATCGGCTCTCTGTACCAATACTTCCCCTCCCGCGATGCCATCACCAAGGCGCTGATCCTGGCACAAACCACGGCGTTGCTCGAAGAGGTGGAAGCCATTGACACCCGCCGGGGTGGCCGAGCCGCATTGCAGCAGTTAGTGCGGGTTGCCATCGCACAGCAGCTCGATCGGCCGTCCCTAGCCAGAATTCTGGATGTTGAAGAGCAACGCCTCCCCATCGAACCAGACTTGCAAAGCTACGCTGCCAGGTTGCACGCTGCGATGCGCGGGATCCTGGCGCAACCAGACATGCCACCCGACGCACAGCAGCCCGAAGTCGCTGCCGACGTACTAGCCATCATCCGGGGCCTGGTGGATGCGGCTGGTGGACGTGGCGAGAGCAAATCTGAGTCATTGGCACGGCGAGTGCTGCGCGCAGTTTTTGGCTATCTGGATGCCGGTGGTGGGTGAGTGATGGCACATTCACTTGACGCATCTCCACTGAGATTCGCTTCTGTTTTAGAGCCCTGTTCGACCCCACACAGAATTCGACAACGCCCAACCGCCCACCGGTAAGCGGTAATTGGTCACAGGATTGGCGGGTGATTTCAACGCTCGCGGCGCACCGACGTGATCGTGCGCTTGGCGTGGCGGGTCGATGGATGCTCGACGAGTTGCGTCGAAACCTCGTCTCGTGATCCAACGGAACACCGGAAAGCGGCCCCTCGCGAACGCCTGCTCTTGGCCCGAAACTGCCTTTCTGAGATCCATTTCGAACGCTTATAGGCTCCATCTGCTACAAAAAAAGTAGCTGCTCGCACATATTATTAGAGCGCTAGCGGCCAATTTTTCCTAAAACAGCAGCGCCAAGCGTTGCGCTGCCAGAGTTCGCCAAGGCCGGAATTCTGATCTTCAGGGCCCGGGCGCACCTCAGGCTTTCTTGCCGCGCAACTCTTCCATACGTTCGTTGAAGTACGTTTCCACCGTGTAGCGTTCGGAGAGCACCACTTCGCGGCGAGGGTGCAAAAACAGCGGCAGCGAGATACGCGACTTGGTCGCACCTTCGCCGGTGGGGTTCAGCACCCGATGCACGGTGCTGGGGTAGTAGCCGCCGGAGGCTTCGGCCAGCATGTCGCCGATGTTGACGATCAGCAGACCGAAGTCGCAGGGCACATCGTGCCAAGCTTCATCCTTACCCAACACTTGGAGGCCGGGCTCGGTAGCGGCCGGCAGGATGGTCAAAAGGTTGATGTCACCATGGGCTGCGGCACGCACCGCGCCGGGTTCTTCATCGCCCCGCAGCGGCGGGTAGTGCAAAACGCGCAAGAGGGTGTGGTCGCTACCCTCAATCATGGCCGGCAGGGGCACCGAATACCGCGCCTTCACATCCGCTGGTGAGTTCGCTTCCACCCAGTTCAGCAGCGTGGCGGCCAAGGTGGCGCCTTCTTTGTAGTAGCGCTGGGCAGCGTCGCTCACCTCGGCCGGGTAGCGGCCCCACGGATAGATATGAAAGAACTCTTTCAAATCCTTCTTGGTGAAGTTCTTGGCTGTTTCTGACACGCTGGGCGAGAAATAGCCGTCGTGCTTGACCGGGTCGTTGGGGTATTTGGCTTTCGCCTCGGTTTTGAAAAATCCGAGCCATTCGGCGTAAATACTCTCGACCAGATCCTGGCTCAAGGGGTGGTTCTTCAGGACGCCAAAGCCGGTTTCGTGCAGGCTTTTGCAAAACTCTTGTGGAGCTGTCGGGCTGGTGAAGTCAACGACGGGTAAGTGCATGAGGGGACTCGCGCTTTCTGTGGGGCTTAGAGCCAGGAGGACATGAGGGTGGTTTCGATGAGCTGCAACGCTTCGTCGGCCTTGAGCTGCAGGCAGGCGTGGGTGTCGGGCACGTCGTCGCCCCAACCGGGCTGCGGATAGAAGATGTCCTTGCGGCGCATCATGGTCTGGCCATTGGCGGGGCCTTCAGTCGCCACGCGGATACGGCCGGTCTGGATTTCAAACAGCTCAGGGTTGGTGAGCGCCACAAAGGCCAGCACATCGTGACCGAAGCAGCCGTGAATTTTGGCCACATGCGGGTAGATGCCGCTGTAGAAGTCCGCGTAGAAGCTCACGGCGTGGTGCAGGGTGTCGGTAGCAATGTGCTTGTGGTGGTCTGCCACTTTTTTGAACAGGGCCAAGGGCACGATCAGCTGGTGGGTGACATCGAGGCCCACCATGGTGAGCTTCCAGCCGGCTGTGAACACAAAGTCTGCAGAGTGCGGGTCGTTCCAGATGTTGGCTTCGGCCACAGGGGACACGTTGCCGGGTTCCACCACGGTGCCGCCCATGATGAAGACTTCTTTCAGCAGCTTGGGCAGGTTGGGCTCGAGTTTCAGCGCGGTGGCGAGGTTGCCCAAGGGGCCGACAGCGACCAGGGTGATTTCGCCGGGGTGGGCGCGAGCCATGTCCACAATGAACTGCGCTGATGGGCGGGGGTCCAGCACACTGGTGGTCGCCACGCGGGAGGGCAGGTTGCCCAAGCCGTCGCCACCGTGGATGAAGTCAGGCGGTGTGCCAGGCGCTTTGAGCCAAGGTGTTTTTACGCCGAGGGTGACGGGGATCTTGCGGCCTGCAATTTCTGTCAGGTACAGGCCGTTGGTGGCTGCCTGCTCCACGGTCACATTGCCGAAGGTGGTGGTGATGCCCACCACATCAATGCCGGGGTGGGCCAGCGCGTAGTACAGCGCCATGGCGTCATCGACACCGGGGTCCGTGTCGTAAATCACTTTGCGGGCGGTGCTGGCAGTGGTGGCGTTGCTCATGGGGTATGTCTCGGTTAAGAATCGGGTTGAAAGGGTTTAGTTCAGGCCGCAAAAGCTGCGCAAGGCACTTTCACTGGCCGGATCGGAGATGGGCGAGGCGTCGAGCAGGGCTTGCACCTCTGCAGTATCCGGAATGCTGGACTGGGCCCCCCAGCGTGTGCAGGCCAAAGCGCTGGACGCGCTGGCAAACCGCAGGGCCGTGGGCAAGTCCTTCCCTTGGCTGAGTGCGGCCACCAGGCTGCCGCAGAAGGTGTCGCCTGCGCCAGTGGTGTCGACCGGAGTGATGGGGAATGCACTTTGCAGCACAAAACCCCCTAGGTGGCGGGCGCAGCTGCCGTGGTGGCCGAGGGTGACGACCACGGTGGGCACCGCCAAGCGCTCCAGGCAGGCCGCAATGCTGCCCTGGTGGCCGGATACCACGGCAAGCTCCCCTTCGTTGACAACCAGTACGTCAACCAGGGCCAACAATTCGGCAGGCAATGGCCGGGCAGGCGCCGCGTTCAGCACGACTTGCACACCTTTGGCTCGCGCCGCCTGTGCATAGGCAGTCACGGTGTCCAAGGGCGTTTCGAGTTGCAGAAGCAGGTGAGTGAACCCGGCCAGAGACGGCAAGTGCTCAGGGCGCAACTCGGCATTGGCGCCGGGTGCGACCGTGATGGCGTTTTCAGCATCATCGGACACGCAAATAAAGGCGGTTCCGGTCGGGTGGTCAGGGGTGCGCACGATGTGCATCGTGACCCCTGCTGATTGGAGCGAACTCTCTAAAGGCGATGCAAAGGCATCGTTCCCCAAACCCAGCAGCATGTGGGTGGGCGATCCGCCCGCTCTGGCGGATGCAACGGCCTGATTGGCTCCCTTGCCGCCGGGAAAGGTCTTGAAGTCGCGGCCGAGCACCGTCTCCCCCGGGGCAGGAATGTGAGGGGCGCGGACTACAAAGTCCAAATTGGCAGAGCCAGCCACAAGTATCATCGTTAGCACTCTCAGTTTGCGAAGCCGCTTATTTTGACGCTGAATTTGAGAGCGCCAGATAAGCCCTTCGATATAGACCTTAATGACCCCTGATCCGTCCGCTGCTTTTCTCTCGATCACCGTGGTAGGTGGCTCCAATATGGACGTGAGCGCCAAAGCGCATAGCGCAGTGACCGCCGGGGATTCCACGCCCGGGAGCATCCAATATTCACCCGGCGGAGTCGGCCGCAACTTGGCGGAGAACCTGGCTCGGCTCGGTGCGTGTGTGCAGTTGTTGTCCGTGGTGGGCGATGATGTATTCGGTCGCCAAGTAGTGACCAGCACCGCCGCAACCGGTGTGGGCGTTGACGCTGTGTTGACGATTACCGGTCAACGCACGGCGACCTATTTGTCCTTACATCAGCCCGATGGCGAGGTGGCGATGGCGGTGAATGACATGGACATTCTGGAGTCGCTCACGCCTGAGGTGTGTGCGGCTTCTCCCGCCTTGTCAGATGCCAATGCTTTGCTCCTGGTGGACTGCAATCTGGCGCAGCCAACGCTGGCCTACCTGCTGGGTCTGAAGCGCAAGGTAGTGGTCGATGGCGTGTCGGTGGCCAAGTGCCGGCGACTGGTGGGGCTCTTGGCGGGTGTGTATCTGCTCAAGCTCAACCACCTCGAGGCCAGTGCGCTCAGCGGTTTGCCGGTGGATACACCGGAGCAATGTCTGGCCGTGGTGCAGCACTTCCTGGATGGCGGCGTTGAGCGGGTGATCGTGAGTCACGGTGCATCCGGCCTTGCGTGGGGGCAACTGGGGTCAGAGCCCTTTTTCAGGCAGTCCCGCAAGGTGCAGGTGGTGAGCAGTACAGGGGCGGGCGATGCTTTGTTGGCAGGGGCAGTGGCTGCCCTGCTGGCGGGTAAAGTGCTGAAAGATGCGGTGGAGTACGGCGTTGCCTGCGCTGAGATCACGCTTTCAAGTACATTCGCCAACTCGCCGGATTTGAACGATGCCTCCGTCCGGCACCATATGAGCAAGAACGCATGACCCTGAATCCTTATCTCGATATCGCACCCGAAGTGCAAAACGCCTTGCAAAACGGCGTGCCCGTGGTGGCCTTGGAGTCCACCATCATTTCTCACGGCATGCCGTATCCGCAGAATGTGAAAACGGCCTTGATGGTCGAGGCAGAAGTCCGCGCCCATGGCGCGGTGCCCGCCACGATTGCGATTGTGAACGGGCGCCTTAAGGCGGGGCTCTCTGAGGCTGACATCGAGCAGCTCGGCCGCTCCGGCCGCGATGTTGTGAAGGTCAGTCGTCGGGATGTGCCGTTTATTGTGGCGGCGGGTGCTACCGGCGCGACCACTGTGGCGTCGACCATGATCATCGCCGCGATGGCCGGGATCCGCGTGTTTGCCACAGGTGGCATTGGCGGAGTGCATCGGGGTGCCCAAGAGAGCTTTGATGTGTCTGCAGACTTGCAAGAGCTGGCACAGACCCCGGTGGCCGTGGTGTGCGCGGGTGCCAAATCCATTCTCGACTTGCGTTTGACCCTCGAGTATCTCGAAACGCACGGTGTGCCCGTCGTGGGCTACCAGACCAAGGCATTGCCTGCATTTTTTACCCGCGACAGCGCGTTTTCGGTGGATTACCGCCTGGACACGCCGCTGGCGATCGCCGAGGTGTTGCACGCAAAGTGGGCCATGGGGCTGAGCGGTGGCATGGTTATTGCAAATCCCATCCCTGCTGAGTATGCAATGCCCAGCGAAGCGATTGATGCTGCGATTGAACAAGCATTGACGGAAGCCCAAGCCCAGAAAATCGGGGGGAAAGAATCCACTCCGTTTTTGTTGGCGAGGGTGTGCGAAATCACCGGGGGTGACAGCTTGGCATCCAATATCCAGCTGGTGCTGAACAATGCACGACTGGCCAGTGCCATCGGACAATCGTTGCAGACGCTGCGCAAGGCCTGAGAGGCAACTTCCGGGTTGCGGAGTTGAGTAAGAGGTATATAACAACCGAGTTATATACGGAGAAGCCCTGATGCGGACACTGGGGCACGCTGTGATTCTTGAACTACAGTGTGGCGTTGTCTGCTGTGGGCGGCAAATGTGTGATTTAAGTGGCATTCGTGCCATTAGTGTGTTGAATAGACCGTTTTTTAACTTGATTGAGAACTGAGAGAAGCTATGAACGTTAAATCTCCTGTGCGCATGACGCTGTTGGCCGCTACCCTGGCCGCCAGTTTCCAGGCTATCGCTGCTGACCCGGCGGTGGTGTTCGATATGGGCGGCAAGTTTGACAAGTCCTTCAACGAAGCGGCTTACAACGGCATCGAAAAGTGGAAAAAAGAGACCGGTAAGAAGTACTTGTCGTTCGAAATCACCAATGAGTCCCAGCGCGAGCAAGCGATCCGCCGTATGGCTGAGCGTGGTGCCAGCCCGATCATCGGTATCGGTTTCGGCCAAGCCTCCAGCATTGAAAAAGTGGCCAAGGAATTCCCCAAGCTGCAATTCGCCATCATTGACATGGTGGTAGATCTGCCCAACGTGCAGTCCGTGGTGTTTAAAGAGCAAGAAGGCAGCTTCTTGGTCGGCACGATTGCAGCCATGGCCAGCAAGACCGGCAAGGTTGGCTTTGTCGGCGGTATGGACATCCCCCTGATCCGCAAATTTGAGTGCGGCTACAAGCAAGGCGCTTTGTTCGCCAACCCCAAGGCAGAAGTCATCGGCAACATGACAGGCACCACCGGCGCGGCTTGGAACGACCCCGCACGCGGCGGCGAGCTGGCCAAGGCTCAGTTCTCCCAAGGCGTTGACGTCGTGTTTGCAGCAGCTGGCGGCACCGGTATCGGTGTGTACCAGGCAGCAAAAGACAGCAGCAAGCTGGCCATCGGTGTGGACAGCAACCAGAACCACCTGCACCCCGGCACGATGCTCACCTCCATGCTCAAGCGCGTGGACACTGCGGTGTACAACGTGGCCAAGGGCCACAAGGCTGGCATGACTGTATTGGGTCTGAAAGAAGGCGGCGTGGATTACGCAGTGGATGCCAACAACGCCAAGCTGATCACCCCTGAAATCAAAAAGAAGGTGGAAGCGGCTAAGGCAGACATCATCAGCGGCAAGATCAAAGTTGCTGACTTCATGGCTGACAACGCCTGCAAGTTGTAATCTGAAAGGGGCCTCCGCGTACGGAGGTTCTCTTTCCTGGTTGTAAAGCCCGCGGTGCTTGCACGTACCGTGGGCTTTTCGCTTCAGGGCAAGAGCCCGATGAGGAGCAGGATTTGAGTGTAGAGAGTACAACGCCCCCGGCGATTCACATGCAAGGCATCAACAAACGGTTTGGGGCGGTAGCCGCCAATGCCGATGTGAACTTGCGGGTGACCAGTGGCACGGTGCACGGCATCGTGGGCGAGAACGGTGCGGGTAAAAGCACTTTGATGTCCATTCTGTACGGCTTCTATCAAGCGGACAGTGGGCAGATCGCGGTGCTTGGCAAGCCGGTAACGATCCGCAATGCAGACGATGCGATTGCCCAAGGCATCGGCATGGTCCACCAGCACTTTATGCTGGTCGATACCCTGACCGCGCTGGAAAACGTCATGTTGGGTGCCGAGCCCCATTGGTTGTTGCACAAGGCCGATGCGACTGTGCGCAGCAAGCTCGAGACCTTGATGCAGGCGACTGGCCTGCAGGTGAAGCTGGATGCGGTAGTCGCCGATCTGCCGGTAGGCGATCGCCAACGCCTGGAAATCCTCAAAGCCTTGTACCGCGGCGCCAAGATTTTGATTCTGGACGAGCCCACCGCCGTTCTGACCCCGCAAGAGACCGAACACTTGTTCAAGGTGCTCCGGGTGCTGCGCGGGCAGGGCACCACGATCCTGTTGATCACTCACAAACTCAAAGAAGTCATGGGCTTGTGTGACACCGTCACGGTGATGCGGGGCGGCAAAGTCGTGCAAGAGATGCCCATTACGCAGGCTTCTGTCGAAAGCCTGGCCGAGGCCATGGTGGGTCGCAAAGTGCAAATGGGTCGGCTGGAGGCTGATGTGCGGCCGATGGGCGAGGTTTTGCTGTCGGTGCGCGATGTGGTGGTGAAAGATGCACTGCAAGTCATTCGTCTGCATGGACTCAACCTCGACTTGCGGGCCGGTGAGATTGTGGGTGTTGCAGGTGTGTCCGGAAATGGCCAGAGCGAGTTGTTGGATGTACTGTCCGGACTGCTGGCCCCCGACGCGGGCAGTTTGGCCACTGGTGGGCAAACATTCAGCGCTGCCCGTTGGCTGGATCCACAAACCGCGCGGGACCTAGGGGTTGCCCATGTACCGGAAGACCGCCACGCACGCGCCATGGTGATGGATTTTGTCGCTTGGGAGTCTGCTGTGCTCGGCTATGACGGCTTGCCCGCCTATTCGAGTGGCGGCTGGATGTCGCACGCTGCCATGCGGGAGGCGACGGCCGGTTTGATGGAGCGCTTTGATGTGCGCCCGCGCGACCCTGAGCTCAAGAGCAGCAAGTTCTCGGGCGGCAACCAGCAAAAACTCGTGTTGGCACGGGAGCTGGGGCAGTCTCCAAAAGTGCTGCTGGTGGGGCAACCGACACGTGGGGTCGATATTGGCGCTATTGAATTTATTTATTCCCAGCTGCGCGCGATGCGCGATGCTGGGTGTGCGGTGCTGGTCGTATCCAGCGAATTAGACGAGATTTTGGCGCTGTCGGATCGGGTGATCGTGATGAATCAAGGACGGGTCAGTGGCGAGTTGGCCATTGAAGATTGCACAGAGGCGGGCATCGGCTTGCTGATGACCGGAGGGTCGCAATGAACGCAAACTATGCATTGCCGCGTTGGGCAGACTTGGTTCTGTTGCCTGCGGTCTGCCTTTTGGTGGCCTTGCTTGCTGCTGCCGGTGTAGTGGCCATGGTGGGGCAGGACCCTGTAGAAGTCATTTCGGTGCTGGTGCAGGGCGCCTTTGGTAGCCAGCGCGGTATCAGTTATACGTTGTACTACGCCACTACCTTTATCTTTACCGGGCTCGCAGTGGCGGTGGCCTTTCACGGCGGGCTCTTCAACATCGGTGGTGAAGGGCAGGCCATTCTGGGCGGCTTGGGTACCGGTTTGATGGCCTTGTGGCTGTCCCATGCGTTGCCTGCTTGGATGATGCTGCCGCTGATGGTGCTCAGTGGTGCCTTGTTCGGGGCCGCCTGGGCTGCGGTACCTGCCTATTTGCAGGCGTACCGTGGCAGCCATGTGGTGATCACCACCATCATGTTTAACTTCATCGCCAGCAGCTTGTTGGTCTACTTGTTGGTGAACCACCTGCGCCCAGCCGGCTCGATGTCGGTCGAGAGTGCCGCATTTGCAGCATCGGCCAAGTTGCCGGGCATGCATGAAGCGCTGGCGGCAATTGGCATTGAGTGGGATGCATCACCCCTCAACATGAGCCTGATCTTGGCCTTGCTCGCCTCGGCCGGGGTGTACCTGTTTTTGTGGCGCACCCGGGCAGGGTATCGCTTGCGGGCGGTGGGCTCCAGCCAAAGTGCGGCGGAGTATGCGGGTATCAACGTGAGGCACCAGATCGTGATTGCGATGGCGATTTCCGGCGCTCTGGCCGGCATGGTCGGCATGAACGAAATCGCCGGCGTCAATGGCAAATTGCTACTTGAGTTTGTGAGTGGTGCCGGCTTTACCGGTATTGCAGTGGCCTTGATGGGGCGCAACCACCCGGTGGGCATCATCTTTGCCAGTGTGTTGTTTGGCGCACTGTTTCAGGGCGGTGCTGAGGTGGCATTTGAGGTGTCGGGCTTCAGCCGCGAAATGGTGGTGATGTTGCAAGGGTTTATCGTGTTGTTCTCCGGGGCAATGGTCTATGTGATTGCGCCGATGCTGGCGTGGGTCTTGTCAAAGTTTGTGAAGTCGGGGGTGCAACATGGATGACACTTTGATCGCAGCCATGCTGGCTTCGACGCTGCGTGTGTCCACGCCGCTGATTTTGTGCGCGCTTGCGGGCATGTTTTCAGAGCGCTCTGGCGTGGTGGATATCGGCTTGGAAGGCAAGATGTTGTTTGCCGCCTTCGCGGCCGGCGCTGCAGGGGCGGCTTACCAGTCGACCGCTTTGGCGCTGGGCTTGGGCGTGTTGGTGGCCGTGGCCTTGTCCTGGATGCATGGCTTGGCCTGCGTCAGCCATAAAGGGGACCAGGTGGTGTCCGGGGTGGCGATTAACATCATCGCAGCCGGCATGACGGTGGTGCTCGGTATCGCATGGTTCTCCCAAGGCGGACAGACGCCGCCGGTCGGGAGCGACGTCCGTATCCAAGCGTTGTTCCCGGGGCTGCCCGAAGCACTCTATGGCATCCCGCTGGTGGGCCGGATCGTGGGCGAGGGGCTGTTGAGCCACAACGCCATGGTCTACCTGGCGCTGGCCCTGGTGCCCGCGTGCTGGTGGGTACTATTCCGCACCCGTTTCGGACTGCGTTTGCGGGCGGTCGGCGAGAACCCGCAAATGGTGGACGCCGCGGGTGTGTCGGTGAGCCGCCTGCGTTATGCCGCACTAACGATCAACGGGGTTTTGTGCGGACTGGCGGGTGCTTATCTGGTGCTGGCGCAAAGTGCGAACTTCTCTGCCAACATGACCGCGGGCCGTGGCTTTATGGCCCTGGCTGCGTTGATTTTTGGCCGTTGGCATCCGGTGGGCGCATTCTGGGCTTGCTTGTTGTTCGGTTTTCTGGACGCAGCGGCCATCCGTTTGCAAGGAGTCCAAATCAGCGGATTCGGCGAGGTGCCCGTGCAATTTATCCAGGCATTGCCCTATGTCTTGACGGTGGTTTTGCTGGCCGGCTTTATCGGCAAGGCCGTAGCTCCCCAGGCATTGGGTCGGCCCTATTCCAAGGAGCGGTAAGCGCAACGTCGCTTGCAGATCACAATGGCAATCACCGTGTGGGTCAAAGTAGTGGGGTTCAGCGATGCCGAGCGGCATACGCTGAACACGCTGTTCCGGGTGTCCCGCACCGATGGACCGAAATACGTGCTTTGGACCCCGCTGGACGGCACTTCGCCCAACGTGGCCTTGATTGATGTGGACAGTTATGAGGCCGGGCTGGACCTGGTATCACCCGGCTTCAACCCACACCTCAAAATCATTGCGGTGGGGGAGTCGGCACCCACGGGCGCTTGGCGCAGCCTGCAACGGCCTGTGGATTGGGGTGGTCTGGTGCAGTCGCTGGATGCGCTGTTTGCCAGCTCCCAAGAGGTGGACATTGATATTTTTACGGACACCTCTGCCGCCCCATCCCCGCCACCGCCGGGAATCCGGTGTGCACTGTTGGTCGGTATACCGCCTGTTGAGACCTACTACCTGAGGGCACGCTTGGCCCTGGCAGGGGTACTGGTAGCGGACGAGGCGCAAACCCAAGAGGCCTGTGAACAGCGTTTGCAGTCCCGCCACTATGGCCTCGCCCTGGTGTTTGTGGATGCTCAAAAGCCGGATCCCTGGGAGTTTGCCAAACACGTGGGGGGCTTGGCCGCACGTCCGCCCAAGCTGATGGCAGTGATGGCATCCCCGGACTGGAGAGCCATCCGGCAGGCAGAGACCATGGGTTACTCCGATGTGTTGGAATTGCCATTCAACCCCCAACAGGTGTTTAGCGCATTCCAAAAGGTCTGAGTGGCCTAGGGCGGCGCTCAGGTGCTGTCACTCTCCACTTCCCGGACGGCACGTCGCTTGCGCAGGCGCTGTGCGTCCATAGATTTGGCCAAGGCACTTTCGACCGGCCAAGGTTCGTGACATATGCGCGCGGCGATCATTTCGGCGCCCAGTGCTGAAAATGTCAAGCCACGCGCGCCCATGCCCACATGCATCCACAGTCCGTTAAGACCGCTTGAATCGACCGGGCCGGCTAAGGGCAATCGATCGTGGGTGACGCATCGGGTTCCGGACCATCCGTTCACTTGGCCGCCCAGAAACAGGGGCGCCGTGGCTCCGGCAGCCTCAGGCAACAGGGTCTGCAGGCGTTCCAGATTCGCGCGGTGCTGTTCTACCAGCGGGGCTAAACGGTGTTGCGCAAGGCTCTCCGGGGTTGGCGTGCTGTCGGGCTCAAAGCCGGAGCCCGCGAGCCAGAAGGGGCCAGCCGGGCCCGGCACCGAGGGGATAAAACAACCATGGCCGTTATGCGGGTGGCTCCAAGCGGGGGACTCGGTGTGCTGTGGCATCGGGCCAGTGCTTGCGGTCCCGTGGACGGCTTGCAGGTCGCCCAGCGTCAAGTGCAGCGAGGGGGCACGGTGCACTTGCATGCCCTCGGCCTCCAGCAGTGTGCGGGTGGCAAATGCGGTGGCCAGGACCACCACCTTCGCTTCTGCCAGCGGGCTGCCGTCTTGGCCCCGAAGAGACCAACGGTCACCGTTTCGCTGCAGTCGGGCTACTGGTTTTGCGTAGTGCACGGTAATGTTGGGGTGCTGCAGCCAGGCTTTCACCAAGGCCGCCGGCTTGACCCACGCAGCCGCATGGTGCAGACGGTCCGGACCTTCTGAAAAACGGTGCTCCAGCACACCGCTCAGTGCCCACTCTTCGCCGCCTTGCAGCAGATCTTTGCAGTGTTGCAACATTAACTTGGCACCGACCCGCGAGAGCCTTGAGCGCGGGCTGTCATCGGCAGACACGTGGGGCACCACCAAGCCGACCGGCAGGCCAGACGCCCCGGCAGCGGCGTGTACCGCTGCCTCCAGCACCGTGACTTGCCAGCCCCGGCGGGCGAGGGCGTAAGCCACACTGGCGCCTGATATTCCGGCACCGACCACACAGCATGAGGGTGCCGTTGCCAGGACCTCCGGCGCCAAAGGGGGCTCTTTGCTGCCCAAGGGCCAGGGCGGGTCGAAAGTGGCGTTGACGGTTCCCGTCGCTAAAACGGAGCTGCAACGCACAAAACCAGCTTCCAGCAGCCACTCCACAGGCGCATCTGGAGGAAGCTGCGCCTGTAGCGTTGCACCGCGGGCGCACAGACGAGACAAAGCCTTGGCCGTCCATTTGCTCCACAGGTTGGCGCCTGCGGAAAACCAGACGGTGTTGGCAAATAGCTTGTGGTCGCCCAAAAACGTGTGGCTGTCGTCGATGGACAGTGTCAGTGACACTTGTCCCCGGTCGAGCAGTATGCGGTGGATGCTGGCGTCGCGGTCTTGCAGTTCATGCAAGAGCGATAGGTACAAGTCATCTGCATCGGATTCGGTCACCGCGAGCTCACGCCGCAGCAGATCAAGCCCGTCGGGCGAGATATGCCCCACGTAATGCAGCATGACCGGGCGCGCCGGGTCGGCGCGCCACGCACGCCAGGTGGCTACAAATCGATGGGCTTGCTGAAAGTCTGTATCCAGAATCGTCCACGCCGCGCGGTGCGCCCAGGCATCGGGCAAGCCGCTATGGGCGGAGTCTGCCGCGCAGGCGTTGGAGTCAGGCACCTCAGGCGCTGGGGGGAACGTAGCCTTGCGCTGCGTCTGCACCGTCGCCGAAGAAATGGTTTTCCATCTGGCGGGCCAGGTACTGGCGGGCCCGGGCGTCGGCCAAGTTCAGGCGATTTTCGTTGACCAGCATGGTTTGGTGCTTGAGCCAGGCAGCCCAGGCCTCTTTGCTGACGCCTTCCCAGATGCGTTTGCCCAATTCACCGGGGTAGGGCGCGAAATCTAGGCCTTCAGCCTCTTTGCCCAGCTTGATACAGTTAACGGTGCGTGCCATGGGAAAACCTCTTAATCGATGGTGTAAAAACGAAAGGCCGCATCTTATTCGCTTTGGCCTGACCTTTGCGGTTCAGGGAACTTCAGTCACGCTATGCGCATCAACCCACCACGGCGCTGGGCCGCTGTGCAACTCAATGAGGGATAGATTTTGAATTTGGTTTTTAGCTGGATGGATAAGGCGCCGCGTCGTGTGTTCAGTGCGGTCTTCCTCGCCTGTACCGCGATGTTGGCGTTTGGCATGTACCTGCAGCACGTGGTGGGCTTGGAGCCGTGCCCGATGTGCATCGTGCAGCGCTATGCTCTCATTTTGGTAGCTATCTGCGCAGCATTGGCGGCGGCTAGCGGCCGAAAAGGCTTGCAAGTGGCCGGTTCTGTATTGCTCGTGGTGTTTGCAGTGGCCGGCGCCTATGTGGCCGCGCGCCAAAGTTGGCTGCAGTGGTACCCGCCCGAGGTGGTGTCCTGCGGGCGCGATCTCTACGGGATGATTGAAACCTTCCCCCTCAAGCGCGCATTGCCCATGATCTTCCGCGGCGGTGGCGACTGCAGCAAGATCGACTGGACATTCTTGGGCGGCACCATCGCCAACTGGTCGTTTATTTGCTTCAGTGCCTTTGCGGTATTTGGCGGTCTGATGACCTGGCGCCGGCTTAAAGCCGCTTGACCAGGACCTGACTCTTACGGTCCCAGTTGTATTTGCGCTTGCGGGCCTCGGGCAACCACTCGGGGTCTACTTGCACAAAACCGCGCTTGATAAACCAATGCATGGTGCGGGTGGTCAGCACAAAAATACTGTCGAGCCCCGCCGCTTTGGCGCGCTGTTCGATGCGTTTCAAGATGCGCTCACCATCCCCTTGGCCTTGCACTTCCGGTGACACGGTGACCGCCGCCATTTCAGCGGTCTTGGCTTCTGGGTAGGGGTAGAGGGCGGCGCAGGCGAAGATCACCCCGTCGTGCTCAATGATGGTGTAGTTACCCGCGTCGCGCTCGATCTCCGTGCGGCTGCGTTTGACCAAGGTGCCATCGCGCTCAAAGGGTTCAATCAGCTGCAGAATGCCGCCCACGTCTTCCTCGGTCGCTTCGCGCAGACTTTCCAGTTTTTCGTCCACCACCATGGTGCCAATGCCGTCGTGCACATACACCTCCAGCAGGATGGCGCCATCCACCGCAAACGGGATGATGTGGCTGCGCTCCACGCCCGATTTGCAGGCCTTCACACAGTGCTGCAAATAAAAGGCGACATCGGTAGGCTGGTTGGCGGCGGGCAGCGCCTTGAGCAGTTTTTCGGCTGCCGCTAAGGGCAGCTCGGTATCAATCGGGTTGTCTTCGCTGGCGGGCAGCTCCGGATCTATGCGGATGCCGGGCACCTCGGTCAGAAAAATCAATTTGTCGGCCTGCAGCGCGGTGGCCACACTGGTAGCCACCTCTTCCATGGCGAGGTTGAACGCCTCGCCGGTGGGCGAAAAGCCGAAGGGCGAGAGCAGCACCATCGCACCCATGTCGAGCGTTTTGGTGATGCCTGCGATATCCACCTTGCGCACCAGCCCGCTATGCTGAAAGTCCACCCCGTCCACGATGCCCACCGGGCGCGCGGTGATGAAGTTGCCTGAAATCACCCGCACCGTGGAGTCGGCCATAGGCGTGTTGGGCAGGCCCTGGCTGAACGCCGCCTCAATCTCGTAGCGCAGCTGGCCGGCCGCCTCTTGGGCGCAATCCAGCGCCACCTCGTCGGTGATGCGGATGCCATGGCTGTATTTGGGGGTGTGGCCCTTGGCCTTGAGCTGCTCGTTCACTTGGGGCCGGAAGCCGTGCACGAGCACAATTTTCACCCCCATGCTCTGGATCATGGCCAGGTCTTGCGCCAGGTTGTGCAGCTTGCCGGCAGCAATCGCTTCACCTGCAATACCCACCACAAAGGTCTGGTTGCGGAACTTGTGGATATAGGGCGCAACGGACCGGAACCAGGGAACAAAGGTGAAGTTGAAGACAGAGGTCATTGAAGGGCGGGTAGGCCGGTAAGGGTTTGTCAAGGCGGGGATAATCCGTGATTCTCTACGAAGACCACGCCTTGACTGCCAGCACCTTGAAAATCGAATTCCCAGAGTCGCTCCCGGTGTCGGGCAAACGCGACGAAATCATGGATGCCATTGCGGCGCACCAAGTGGTTATCGTCTGCGGCGAAACGGGCTCGGGCAAAACCACACAGCTGCCCAAAATTGCCCTGGCCATGGGCCGCGGCAAACTCAACTATCCCGCAGGCGAGCGCGGCAAACTCATCGGCCACACCCAGCCCCGCCGGATCGCGGCCAGCAGCGTGGCCAAGCGGATTGCCGAAGAGCTGCACACGCCTCTGGGCGATGTGGTGGGTTACAAGGTGCGTTTTAACGACCGGCTGGGCAAGGATGCGTCGGTCAAGTTGATGACGGACGGCATTTTGCTGGCTGAGACGCAAACCGACCCGCTGCTCAAGGCCTACGACACGATCATCATTGACGAGGCTCACGAGCGCTCGCTCAACATCGACTTCTTGCTGGGCTACCTGCGCCAGATCCTGCCGCGCCGCCCGGACTTGAAAATCATCGTCACCTCGGCCACGATCGACGCACAGCGCTTTGCGGACCACTTCAAGTCCGCCAAGGGCCCCGCGCCGGTCATCATGGTCTCGGGGCGCATGTTCCCGGTGGAGCAGCGCTACCGCCCGTTTGAAGAAAGCCGCGAGTACGATCTGAACGACGCGATTGCCGATGGCGTGGACGAGCTCTGGCGCGACCCGCATAACCAGGGCGACATCCTCGTCTTTTTGCCCGGCGAGCGCGAAATCCGCGAAGCGGCGGACCACCTGCGCAAACACCTGAGCCACCAACCGGTGATGCGCAATGCCGAAGTGTTGCCCCTGTTTGCCCGCCTGAGCCCAGCAGAGCAGGATCGCATTTTCGACGGCCACACCGGCCGGCGCATCGTGCTGGCCACCAACGTGGCCGAGACCTCGCTCACCGTGCCAGGCACCCGATACGTGATTGACGCAGGCACTGCGCGCGTGAAGCGCTATAGTTTTCGTAGCAAGGTAGAGCAGTTACTGGTAGAGCCCGTCAGCCAGGCAGCGGCCAACCAGCGGGCCTGCCGCTGCGGTCGGGTAGCCAACGGCATTTGCATCCGGCTCTACGACGAAAAAGACTTTGCCGGCCGCGAGCGCTTCACCACCCCGGAAATTCTGCGCAGCTCGCTCGCGGGCGTGATTCTGCGGATGAAGTCGCTCCACCTCGGTATCGTGGAAGACTTCCCGTTTCTGGAGCGGCCCACAGGCCGTGCCATCGCAGACGGCTACCAACTGCTCAACGAGCTGGGCGCGGTCGATGAGGCCAACGAACTCACGCCCCTGGGCCAAGAACTCAGCCGATTGCCGCTCGACCCACGTGTCGGCCGCATGCTGCTGGAAGCCCGCAGCCGTGAAGCACTCGACGAGGCACTGGTGATCGCCAGCGCCCTGAGCGTCCAGGATGTGCGCGACCGGCCCATGGAGGCCCAGCAGCAGGCGGACACCGCCCACCAAAAGTTTGACGATGAAAAGAGCGAATTCACCGGCTACCTGAAGCTGTGGAAGTGGATCCACGATGCGCGAGGCGGAACTACGCCCGCAAAACCGGGGGTGGGGAGCGGTGGGCGTTCTGCGCAGGTAAAGGAGGAGCCCGCAAAGCGGGCGGGGGACACGGAGCAGAGCGCCCGCAGACCCCAGCTCCCAGCGAGCGCCCACGGATCAGCGCACACCGCAACCCACAAACTCACCAATCGCCAATACGAACAACTCCTTCGCCAGAACTTCGTCAACATCCGCCGCGTGCGCGAGTGGAAAGACATCTACAGCCAGCTCCATACCGTGGTGGCTGAGCACAAATGGCGCCTGAACACCCAGCCCGCCAGCTACGAACAGTTGCACCTGTCCATGCTCTCTGGCCTGCTGGGCAACATCGGCTGCAAGCTCGAAGAAGGGCAAAACGGCGAATACCTGGGCGCCCGCAGCATCAAATTCTTTGCCCACCCCGGCGCCCACCTGACCAAAAAACCGGGCAAATGGATCGTTGCCTCGGAGTTGGTGGAAACCACCCGCTTGTTCGGCCGCGGCATTGCCGCCATCGAACCCCATTGGCTGGAACAAGTGGGCGGCCATTTGCTCAAGAAACAGCTGCTGGACCCGCACTGGGAAAAGAAAGCCGCCGAGGTTGTGGCACTGGAGCGAGCCACGTTGTATGGCATCGTGGTCTACAGCGGCCGCAAAGTGAACTACGGCCGGGTCGACATGGCCGGTGCGCGCGAAATTTTTATCCGTGAAGCCCTGGTTGGCAAAGAGTGGGAAACCACCTTGCCCTTCCTGGCCGCGAACCACAAGCTCATCAAGCAGGTCGAAGAGCTGGAGCACAAGGCCCGCCGCCAAGACGTGCTGGTGGACGACGAGCTGATCTACGCCTTCTACGACCAGCAGCTGCCTGCCGACGTGTGCAGCGGCTACAGCTTCGAGCGCTGGTACCGCGAAGAGGTGAAAAAGCAGCCCGAGCTGCTCAAACTCACCCGCGAGGAGCTGATGCGCCACGAGGCGGCAGGCATTACCACCGCATCCTTCCCCAAAACCATCCGTTTGGGCGGTGTCGATTGCGCAGCGACCTACCTGCACCAACCCGGTGACGCCAGAGACGGCCTGACCGTGACCGTGCCCCTGTTTGTGCTGAACCAAGTCAACGATGAGCGCTGCGAATGGCTGGTACCCGGCATGCTCAAGGACAAAGTGCAGGCCTTGCTCAAAACCCTGCACCAGCGGCCGCGCAGCCGCCTGGTGCCGCTGCCCGACACCGCCGCCAAGTTCGCTGAGGCCTTGAACGCTCCTGAAAAATTCGGCACCGGCGGGCTGGTGGAAGCCGTGCTCAAGTTGGTGCGAGACGCCACTTCGCTGGACATTGTCAAAGCCGACATCAAAGTCGACATGCTCAGCCCGCACTTCTTCATGAACTTCCGCGTAGTGGACGAACATGGCCGCCAACTCGGCCATGGCCGTAACCTGGGTGCATTGAAGGCGGAGCTAGGCAGCCAAGCCCGCGGTGCTTTCCAAGCGCTAGCTAGCTTGAAGCTGGCCCAAAACCAGTCAGATAGCACAGATACCAGCCTACCGCCAGGAGCTGGTTTGACCGGGCGCTCTGCGCAGGTCAAGGAGGAGCCCGCAAAGCGGGCGGGGGACACGGAGCAGAGCGCCCGGTCAAATCAGCGCCCAGCGCACACCAGCTCTGCGCGGCAAGCTACAAAAAACGTAGCAAATGGCAATCCATCCAAGAATGCCGCCCCCAGCATCCTAGACGGCCGCTTCACCACCTGGACCTTCGGCGAACTCCCCGAGCTGCTGGAAATCCGCAAAGGCGGCCAGACACTCATTGGCTTCCCCGCATTGATCGATGCCGGCGACGCGGTGACGGTGGAGGTGTTCGACGAACCCGAGGTGGCCGCCGCCAAACACCGCGCCGGCTTGCGACGCCTCTTTGCACTGCAAATCAAAGACGCCCTCAAATACCTCGAGAAAAACATTCCCGACCTGCAAAAAATGGCGGTGGCCTTCATGCAGGTCGGCACCTTGGAGGGCGGCAAATCTGCCACCGGCGGCACCGTAGAAGAGTTGCGCGAACAAATCATTGCCGTGGCCCTGGACCGCGCATTTTTGCTGGATCCCTTGCCGACCGATGAGTTCGCCTTCAAACGCCGGATCGACGAAGGCCGGGGGCGCCTCACCTTGATTGCCAACGAAGTGGCCCGCTTGGCGGGCACGGTGCTGCAGGAATACGCAACAGCCGCCCGCAAAATCAAAGACACCAAAAATGCCCCGGATGCGGTGGCAGATGCAGCCCAGCAAATCACCCGGCTTATCCCTAAGCGCTTTCTGCAAGCCACGCCCTGGGACCGCCTGCAACATCTGGCACGCTACCTCAAGGCCATCACCCTGCGCCTTGAGAAATACCGTGCCGATCCGGCCCGCGATACCGCACGGTTGACCGAATTGCGCCCGCAGGAGCAGCGCTACTGGCGCTTGGTCGCAGAACGCAAAGGCGTGCAGGACGAGCGGATGCAAGAGTTCCGCTGGCTGCTCGAAGAGTTGCGGGTCAGCTTCTTTGCCCAGGAGCTGCGCACGCCCCAACCGGTAAGTGTGAAGCGCCTGGACAAGGCCTGGGCACAGCTGGGGAGCTAAGCTTTCGGGCGTGAGCGCCCGAGGGGTCAGCCTTCTGGGGGCAACAACATCGCGATGCGTTCGCTGATGGAGTCCGCCCGTTCGTGGCCTGCTATTTCTTCTACCGCGCTGATCATGTCGCGTGCGGCGGCGAGCATGGTGTCGCGGTCTTTGGCATTTCGGAGCGCTTCGCGGAATGCTTCGGCACGCGCGGGGTCGCGCCGCACAAACATGCGCTCACAGATGTCAAACAAGAACATCCGCGTGGTGGCTAGAGACCGCTTGCCCTCGAAACTATCCGCAGACGATGTAGCGGTGACAACCTCGGTCAGCACCTGCGGTGCGACCGGGTGTGAAGCAGGTGCCGGAGCAGGCGCGCTTTTGGGGGTGGCGCGAGGCGCTCTGACCGCTGACGCAGGTTCATCCTGCGGCACCAGATAGCCACTTTGCATCAGGTGGGTAGCCAGGCGCATCGCATCGCCGTGGAACAGGTGGTTGATGGCTTCGACCGTATTGCGGCCGTCCGCGAGGATCAGCATCGCCCGTTCACGCTGTCCGAGCGTGCGATTCCCGATTTGCAATTCTGTCCGCGCTTTGTCGGTTTTGAGTAGTTGCATGGTCCTTCTCCAACGAAGGCCGCATTACAACCACACCAGATGACAAGCCGGTGAAGGTGGCAGGCTTGCCGTAGTGGCTCAGCGCGGCAGAACCCGCAGCAGGCGCCCGCGCGAGGCGTCGGTCAGCAGATAGAGCCAGCCATCAGGGCCCTGGCGCACATCCCGCACCCGTTCTTTCAGGTCTTGCAAATAGGCCGTTTCGCGCAGCACCCGGCCGCCAAAGGGCTCGCTGAGCTCGAGTCGGGCCAGGTAGCCGAATTTGAGGGAGCCCACCACCAGGCTACCGTGCCAGCCGGGGCCGTAGCGTTGGCTGCTTACAAAGGCCATGCCAGAGGGGGCGATGGACGGTGTCCAGTAATGGTCTGGTTGCTCCAGCCCGGGCTGTGTGGTGATGCCCGCGCCAATTTTTCCGCCCCCATAGTTCTCGCCATAGGTAATCAGGGGCCAGCCGTAGTTGCGCCCACGTTGGACTTTGTTGATTTCGTCGCCGCCCTGGGGGCCATGCTCGAGTTCCCACAAGGTGCCATCGGGGGCTTGCACCATGCCCTGGGGATTGCGGTGGCCCAGGCTCCAGATTTCAGGCAGTGCTCCGTTGGCGCGCGCAGCGGCGGTGGCAAACGGGTTGTCTGCAGGCACGGTGCCGTCTTTGCGGATGCGAATCACCTTGCCATGGTGGTTGTTCAGGGTCTGGGCGTCGTCTTTTTTGCTGAAGCGTTCGCCGAGGGCCAGGTACAGGGTACCGTCGGGTTTGCCATCGCGCTGTCCCTCGGTGATGCGGCACCCGAAGTGCGCGCTGCTGCTGAACTTGGGTTTCTGGCTGAACAAGACCTGCAGGTCCAGCAGGCGGGTGTTGTCCGGGCTGAGTGTGGCACGCGCCATGGCAGTGCTGTTGCCGGATTCGCCCGGCTCGGCGTAACAAAAATAAAGCTGGCGATTGCTGGCAAATGCACTGTCCAGCACCAGATCGAGCAGGCCGCCCTGACCGCGGGCATCGATGGCCGGGAGGCCACTCACCGGCGGGCTGACCTGGCCTTTGGCGCTCACCACGCGCAAGCGCCCCGGCCGCTCAGTGACCAGAAAGCCGCCCTCGGGCAGAAACGCCACGGCCCATGGATGCTCCAAGCCGGTGGCCACGGTCTCGGTGCGCAACGATTCAGTTTGTGCAGCCGCAAGGCCTGCCCAGAGACCGGCGCTTGCGGCCAGACAGAGCGCTGCTTTGCGCAAGTGACGTATCACGGTGACAGTGGATGCCATACGGTATTTATGCATAAAACAGCCTCTAGCCCAGATGAAGGTTGCTGGTGTAGCTATGAAATCAATAGCAGCGTAATCACAAGGTCTTGAGGCGTTCCAGGGCGCTTTGGAGTGTGCTGTCTTGCTTGGCAAAGCAAAAGCGCACCACTCGCTGGTCAAAACCATTTCCATAAAAGGCCGAGAGCGGTATGGCGGCCACCCCGACCTCGCGGGTCAGCCATTGGCAAAAATCGGCCTCGTTCAAGTCGCTTACGTCGGAGATGTCCACGCATTGGAAATAGCTGCCTTGGCTGGGCAAGAGCTTGAACCGAGTACCTGCGAGTCCCGCGCGGAAGAGGTCGCGCTTGTGTTGGTAGAACGCGGGCAGCTCGAGGTAAGGCGCCGGGTGGGCCAGATACGCGGCCAGCGCATGCTGGACCGGGGTGTTGACGGTGAACACATTGAACTGGTGCACCTTGCGGAACTCCGCCATCAAGGCCGCAGGGGCAGCGACCGTGCCCACTTTCCAGCCGGTCACATGGAAGGTTTTGCCGAAGCTCGACACCACAAAGGCCCGAGCTGCGAGGCCGGGAAAGCGGGAAGCGCTCTCGTGGGCTTGGCCATCAAACACCATGTGTTCGTACACCTCATCGCTGATGAGCAACACGTTGGTCGGTGCCAGCAGGTCCTGGAGGGCCAGCATGTCGGCCCGGCTCCAGACCGTGGCGCTGGGGTTGTGTGGCGAGTTAATGAGCAAGGCCCGTGTTTTGGGCGTGATGGCCGCGCCGATTTTGGCGAAGTCGGGCCGGAAGGTGCCCGGAGTCAGGGGCACACGCACCACGACGCCACCGGCTAGCTCGATGTTGGGGACATAGCTGTCATAGCAGGGCTCCAGCACAATGACCTCGTCACCCGGATGCACCACAGCGAGAAGGGCGGTCAGGATCGCCTGGGTCGCACCGGCGGTAATGGTGATTTCGGTGTCGGGGTGATAGGCCTTGCCATGCAGGCCAGCGATCTTGGCTGACACGGCCTGCCGCAAAGCCGGCACACCAGCCATGGGCGGGTACTGGTTGTGTCCTGCTTGCATGGCTGCGGTCACGGCATCGACCAACTTCGGGTCGCACGCAAAGTCCGGAAAGCCTTGACCAAGATTGACCGCTTTGTGCTCAGTGGCGAGCGCCGACATGACGGTAAAGATCGTGGTGCCCACATTCGGCAGGCGGCTGGAGAGCGGGGGTGTCAATGCAGTAGTCATGGTTTCACAACTCATAATCGTTTACGTGGCCTTCCATGGCCTTGGCGATCAGCGCGCGGTTCAGGCGGCTGCTTAAAAATTCCGCAAAAGTGAACACGAAATTGCGCAAATAGGCGCTGCGCTTGAAGGCTACTCGAGTCACGTTCTGGCCGAACAGGTAGCCCGCGGGTCGCACCACCAAGCCGCCACGGGCGCCGTTTTTCTCCATGTCCTCCACCACATCGGTGACCGCCATTTCAGCCGCAATGCCGATGCCCAAGCCCAGGCGCACATAGGTCTTGATCACGTCGGAGTCAATCGCTTCGAGCGAAATCCGAGGCTCCAGCTTGCGGGCCTCAAACGCTTGGTCAATTTTGGTGCGTCCGGTAAAGGACGGGTGGTAAGTGATGAGCGGCTCGGCAGCGACGTCTTCCAGCGTGACATGCTCTTTCAGGGCCAAGGGGTGGTCGGCGGGCAATACCAGCACGTGTTGCCACTCGTAGCAGGGCAGGGTGACCAGTTCGCTGTAGTTGGACAGGGATTCGGTGGCGATCCCGATTTCGGCCACATCGTCGATCAGCATGCGGGCGACCTGGTCAGGCGCGCCTTGGTGCAGGCTCACATTGACCTTGGGAAAGGCTGCGCGGAGTTGTGCCACCTTTTCCGGCAGCACATAACGGGCTTGTGTGTGGGTGGTGGCGATCGATAGCGTGCCGCTGTCCTGCGAGCTGTATTGTTCGCCGATGCGCTTGAGGTTGTTGACCTCACGCAGGATCAACTCGATGCTTTTGAGCACATGCTGGCCTGGCTCGGTGATGCGCTTGAGGCGTTTGCCGTGGCGGGCAAAGATGTCGATGCCCAGCTCTTCTTCCAGCTCAATAATGGCTTTGGACACACCCGGCTGCGAGGTATGTAGTGCCTTCGCCGCCTCGGTCAGGTTGAGGTTGCGGCGCGCGGCTTCTTGTACGAAGCGGAATTGGTGAAGGTTCATATCGAATTCCAGCTAAAGAAGGAATTCATTATGCCTCAGGGGGATTTATGCCTCGGTCGGATCCAACGCAATAGATGCCAACATCTGCACCAGGCGATCGTCTTCCCCCACCGCCTTCTGGAGGTGGAAATGCACCGCCGGATGGTCGGCGCGCAATTGGGTTACCAATTCAGGCAAATCCTCGCGGGCATGGCGGCCTACGCCCAAAAACATGGGCACGATGGTGATGCTGCCGACGCCCGCACCAGTGAGTTGCGCCACGGTGTCGGGCAGGTCAGGCTGGCTGAGCTCTAGGTAGGCACAGGCCACTTCGACGTCTGCTGACTGGCTGCGAATGCGCGCGGCCACCGCCTCCATGGGCTTGTGCCACAGCGGGTCGCGGGAACCGTGGGCGAACAACACAATTGCGTGGCGGGGGGCGGGGCTTGTCATCGTCGGAGTACCAACCAGGTAAAGGCTGCAAGAGAAAAGAAAGAGTAGATCATGCCCGGCAGGGCCGCTGTGATCCAAGGCTGCCAACCCTGTAAGTTCCCAAGGTCATTCACTACGTTGTTCAGCAACACAAAGCTGATGCCTGCCATCACGCCACCAAAGGTGTAGCTGGCGATGCCACCCGAGCGGAAATGCAAGTAGGCAAATGGCAATGACAGCACCACCATCACCAGGCAGCTCAAGGGATAGAAGACTTTTTTCCAGAATTGGATCTCATACTTCTGGGCGCTCTGGCCGTTGGCATTGAGATGGCGGATGTACTGGAACAGGTCAATCGTGCCCATGCGCTCGGGCCGCAGTACCGCTGCGGCCACCATTTCGGCGCTGATTTGGGTGGGCCAACGGAAGGTATCGAACGCCGCGCGGTCCACTTTCGGGATCTGGTTTGGGCCGGATGTAAATTCGGTGCGCTCACCGTTGGCGAGCATCCAGGATTCATCGCTACCGAAAGTGCCTGTTTTGGCCTCGGTCAGAGAGACCACAAAGCCCTGGTTGTCGAATTCGTAGACCCTGATGTCTTTGAGGGTTGCATCCGATGCCAGGGAACCCACGTTTACCGAGTAGCTGCCGTAAGCCTGCTTTTCTTTCAGCCAGGCGCCGGTTTTACCCACACTGATCTTGCCCTGAAAGCGGGATTTGAGCAGTTGGGCTGTTTTGTCCGCCAAGGGGGCCACATAGTCGCCAACCGCAAAAGTAAACAAGACAAAGCCCAAGCCCAGCACCATCAAGGTCCGCAACGCCTTCCAAGGGCCCAAGCCACTGGTACGCAGAATCGTGAACTCCGAACTCCGGGCCAAGCGGGCCATCACAAAAATGGTGCCGATGAGTACCGTGATAGGAAACAACTCGTACACGTGGGCTGGAATCATCAGCGCGACATAAATCAGCGCCTGCGGCACTTGGTAACCACTTGCGCCCAGCCGGGTGACTTGTTGGAGTTCTTCCACCACGTCAAAGAAAAAAAACAGTGCGATGAATGCCAGCGTGACCAGCGCCACTGCGGTCACCACTTCTCCGTACAGGAGTTTGCGCAACGTCTTCATGCGGAGCCCTCCTTACGGGTGTTGCGGCGCGGCAGTCGGAGCGCCCAGTGGTTGTGTCGCTTGAACAACCACAACATGCTCAGCAAAAAAACACCGCCATGCAACTGGAGCAGCATGGGAACGAGCTCTGCTTTTCCGCTCTCGACCCAATTTTTGGCCAGCACCAAGAGATTGAAATACACCACAAAGGCCAGAAACGCGAAGATCAGATTGGTGCTCCGCCCTGCGCGGGGGTTGGCCCCTGCGGCGGCCAAGCCGATCCAAATTAAGTTGAAGGCGGCCAAGGTCAATCCGGCTCGCCAGGCGAGTTCAGCAAAGTGCTGAGGGTTTTGGGTCCGCAGCAACTCGAGGGTGGTTTTGGCATTGGACGGGGAGTAGTCGCGGCCGGAGTTGTCGTCAGCACCGACCCGGGCGCCGTAGCGCTCGAAGGTGCTGAGTGTCATGTCATTTTTGCCGGTGGTCCGCTCCAGACGTTGCCCTTCCTGGAGCACCAGAAACTTGTCCCCATTCATGACCTCGACGGTTCCAGAGCGCGCGCTGGTGATGGTTTGCTTGTTACCTTCTTGGGTAGAGATGAAAACGTTCTTGCCTGTTTGTTGGCCCCTGCTGTCTTTTTCAATAAAAAAGACCCGGTCACCATTCGCTGACTCTTGAAACTGCCCCGGCTCAATGCGCGCGATGTCGCCGCGCTTGTCGTACCGGTCGCGCAGGTCTTCAATTTTGCTGAATGACCAGGGCAAGATCACGAATGCCAACGTCAAAACCACCAGCAAAATGGGCCAGGCGAACCGGAGCAGAGGGCCGACCAAGCCCAATAACCCGCGCCCGCTGCCGAACCAGATCACCATTTCGCTGTCGCGGTACATCCGGGTGACAACCGTCAACACCGAAATAAACAGACTCATCGACAGGATGGTCGGCATATCCGAGAGCACGGTGTAGCCCATGATGATCAGCACGTCGGCTGGATTGAAGGTGCCGCGCGAGGCTTCGCCCAAGGTGCGCAGCAGCGTCATGGTCATGACGACGGTCACCAGAACGACCAGCGTCGCGCCGAAACTGCGGCCTAACTCTTTGCGAATGGAGGAATGGAATAACATTGTGCGAAACGAAAGAGCGAATTATGAACTTTGAACTGAAGCCTCTGAACCTCGTGGCCTTGGCCAATGAAAAAGCCGACCTGCTGGTCCTCCTCATTGCGCAGGATTTCAAGCCCGGCAAGGACGAACTGTCCATCTTGATTGGCAAGGCCTTGAAGCAGGGGGACTTCAGTGCCAAGCCAGGCACGGTCTTGGCACTGCACCGGCCGGTGCAAGCCAATGCCGCGAAAGTTCTGTTGGTAGCCGTGGGGGAGGGTACGGCGCGCCAAGTGCGCTCTGCAATTACCGCGTGTGCGGGAAGCCTGAAGGCGCCGGTCGTTAAAAAGGCAGTGATCGCGTTTGCAGGTCCTGCCCGGGAAGATGCGGTCCGTGTAGTGCCCCTTGCGGTTGCGGACGCCACATACGTGTACACCCACACCAAATCCAAGCCCGAAGGGCGCCAGTTGCAAAAAGTGCTGGTCGGTGCGAGCAACGCATCAGAGATCGCTGCCTCATTTGCGGTGGCGGTGGGCACTGTGGCGGGCGTCGAGTTTGCCAAAGAGTGGGCCAATCGCCCAGCCAACTACGCAACGCCAACCTTGTTGGGGCAAGCCGCTCAAAGTCTGGCGGAGTTCGCCAAAATCAGCTGCGAAGTGCTAGGCCCTAAAGAAGTTGCCAAACTGGGTATGGGCTCCTTCATGGCGGTCGCCCAGGGGTCTGATGAGCCCCTGCGCTTCATTGTGCTGAAGTACAGCGGCGCTACCAAAGCGCAGGCGCCGCTGGTGCTGGTGGGCAAGGGCATTACTTTTGATAGCGGCGGCATTTCCATCAAGCCTGCGGCGGAGATGGACGAGATGAAGTTCGACATGTCCGGTGCCGCCAGTGTGCTCGGAACCTTCAGGACGCTGGCGGAGCTGAAGCCCGCGATCAATGTGATTGGCTTGATCCCGGCTTGCGAGAACTTGCTGAATGGCAAAGCTGTGAAGCCTGGCGACGTGGTGACCAGCATGAGCGGCCAGACGATCGAAATTCTCAACACCGATGCCGAAGGTCGGCTGGTGCTGTGTGATGCACTGACCTACGCAGAGCGCTTTAAACCGACCGCAGTGGTCGATATTGCGACCTTGACCGGGGCGTGCATGGTCGCGCTTGGTGGGGTCCGAAGCGGCCTGTTTTCCAGCAAGCCGGCGCTGGCGGATGCGCTTTTCAAAGCCGGTGAGACCAGTGGTGACTTGTGCTGGCAGCTGCCCCTCGATGAAGACTATGCGGATGGCTTGAAAACCAATTTTGCGGATGTGGCCAACGTGGCGGGTCGTGCAGGTGGCGCGATCACGGCTGCCAAGTTCCTCCAGCGCTTTACCGAGAAGTTTGACTGGGCGCATTTGGACATCGCGGGCACCGCCTGGAAAGGTGGGGCCGCCAAGGGCGCTACCGGACGGCCCGTGCCGCTGCTGGTGGAGTTTGTGCTGAGTCAGGTTGCCGGTAAGTGACAGACGTTGCCTTTCATTTCGGGGCCCCGAACAAGCTGGAGTACGTAGGGCGCCTTCTGAGAAAGGCCGTCGCCCGAGGGGCGCGTTTGACGGTGCTCGCCGTTCCGGCCCAAGTGCAATATCTGGATGTCAGTTTGTGGGCAACCTCGCCGACCGATTTTTTGGTGCATGGTGTTGACAACGGTACGTCGCCTGATCTGCGTTGCCCGGTTGTGTTGACATCCAAAGTTCATCCCGCTTTGTCGAGTCACGGCGTGTTAGTCAACCTGACCCATGAAATGCCCGAGGGCTTTGATGTGTTTGACCGGGTAATCGAGGTCGTGTCTGTGGATGAGGAAGACCGCGCCACGGCCCGTCTTCGTTGGAAGCAATATGTGCAGCAGGGCTATGCGATCCAGCGGCATGACCTGAAGCTGAAAGGCACTGAGTGATGCAGGCACCCAAACACCCCCCCCGTTTTTTGCCTACCCTGACTGAGGTAGTGAAGCACCCCGCGCCAGCGACGGAGTCTGCTGAAATTCCTGTGCTGCTTGAGGAGGAGGTACTGGCTCCAGTTGTCGCTTCAACGTTCGTGGAGCCTGTGGCTTCCGTGATGACGGATGAAGATCTGATTGCCAAAGTGATGGTGCAGTTAACCCCCGTTTTGGAGCAGGTGGTGCAAGACGCTTTGCAGCAGAGTTTGCAGGCGCGTCTGCATGTATTGTTGCCCGGCGTCATGGAAGATGTTGAGGCAACCGTCAGCCGTGCGGTAGCGGATGCGTTGCAGGGCGTGCACGCGGAGCAAGAACGCCAATGACGCTCAAGTGTCGGCTGAAAGACAGTTTTTTCTAAAAAGTTTCCTAGATCAGCCGGGATGCCCGAAATAACGGGCTAGAATACGAGGCTCTGGAGCGGTGGATGAGCGGTTTAAGTCACACGCCTGGAAAGCGTGCGTGGGGTAATACCCACCGCGGGTTCGAATCCCGCCTGCTCCGCCAGAAACAGATAGCCCGTAGTGTTTTGCACTACGGGCTTTTTTGTTGCACGTTAGTTGTGTTTACTTGCTGGATTGCACCATTTTCATGGCCGTCGCAATCAGGCCAGACACTTCGCTCATATTGCCGGGGATGATCAGCGTGGTGGTTGCGTCGGCAGCCACTTTGGCGTAAGCGTCGACAGCCCGTTCAGCGACTTTGAGTTGCACCGCTTGCTCGCCGCCGGGCTGGCGAATGGCCGCGGCAATACGCTCGATGGCGTTGGCCGTTGCTTCGGCCACTGCAGTGATGGAGGCCGCTTCACCTTGGGCGCTGTTGATGGCAGCCTGCTTTTCGCCTTCTGAGCGTGCAATGAAGGCTTCGCGCTCGCCGGTTGCAATATTGATTTGCTCTTGGCGGCGGCCTTCGGAGGCGGCAATCAGCGCGCGTTTTTCACGCTCTGCGGTAATCTGGGCCTGCATCGCGTGCAAAATTTCTTTGGGTGGCGTGAGATCTTTGATTTCATAGCGCAGCACCTTTACACCCCAGTTGAGTGCCGCTTCATCGATGGCCGCAACCACTTGGGCGTTGATGATGTCGCGCTCTTCGAATGTTTTGTCCAACTCTAACTTGCCGATGACTGAGCGCAGGGATGTTTGAGCCAGTTGGGAAATGGCAATGATGTAATTGCTCGAGCCGTAACTGGCGCGCATGGCATCGGTGACTTGAAAGTACAGAATGCCGTCAACTTGCAGCTGGGTGTTGTCTTTGGTGATACAGACCTGGCTTGCGATGTCGAGCGGGATTTCTTTCAGCACATGCTTGTAGGCCACGCGATCAATGAACGGCACCAGAAAGTTCAGGCCGGGTGTCAGGGTGCCGTGGTATTTGCCGAGGCGTTCAATCACCCACGCATGCTGCTGGGGCACGACTTTGACCGACCGCGTCACAAAAATAATAGCGACGACCAGAAGAAGAATTGCGATTTCCATAAAGTTCCCTCGTTAAGCTTTATCCACTAGCAGGCGATTGCCCACCATTTCTGCTACCCGGTGCGCGCCGGGTATTGGGCTGACGCCCGTGCGATGGATTGCGGTCCACGCTGCGCCGCGGTAGTGGACTTGGGCAGTGCCGTCGTGGCTCCAGGCGCCGATCTGCACTACTTCGCCGATATCTAGGTTCACATTGGGGTTGGCCTGCGCAGGTGGCTCCGACCGGCCGCGTGAGCGGCGGAGGTGCCACACTGCCACCGCACCGCCACCCACCAAGGATGCCCAGACGAGCTGCGCAGTGACGCTGGCGCCAACATAGGCTGCTAGTGCCGCCGCGGCTGCGCCCAGCCCGAGCATCAGCAAATAAAACGTTCCGGTGAGCAGCTCCAGTGCGACCAACGCACCCACGGCCAGCCACCACAGGTTGGGTTCCGACATGACGGGGACTCCAGTTGTATTGATGACGCCACATTGTGGGCCAATTGCGGGACGCTGCCGCCGCGTTGCCACATTTAGTCCTTACACTTCGCGCCTGTTTGCCATTTTTAGCCCGCTGTTGGAGCCTGTAGATGAAGTTTCGTTTTCCCATCATCATCATTGACGAAGATTTCCGTTCGGAAAACACGTCGGGTCTTGGCATCCGTGCCTTGGCGCAGGCGATCGAATCCGAAGGATTCGAAGTACTGGGCGTCACTAGTTACGGTGATCTGAGCCAGTTCGCCCAGCAACAGAGCCGTGCGAGTGCTTTCATCTTGTCGATCGACGATGAAGAGTTCACGCCTGGCCCGGATTTGGACCCTGCGGTGCTGAATTTGCGCCACTTCATTGAAGAAGTCCGCCGCAAGAACCTCGATGTCCCGATTTATGTGTACGGCGAGACCAAAACCAGCCGCCATATCCCCAACGACATCCTGCGCGAACTGCACGGCTTCATTCACATGTTTGAAGACACGCCTGAGTTCGTGGCGCGTCACATCATCCGCGAAGCCAAAGGCTACCTAGAGGGCGTGCAGCCGCCCTTCTTTAAAGCGCTGCTCGATTACGCGGAAGACGGCTCTTACAGCTGGCACTGCCCTGGGCACTCGGGCGGTGTCGCCTTTTTGAAGAGCCCGGTGGGCCAGATGTACCACCAGTTTTATGGTGAGAATATGCTGCGCGCCGACGTGTGCAACGCGGTGGAAGAGTTGGGTCAATTGCTGGACCACAACGGGGCCATCGGTGCCTCCGAGCGCAATGCGGCGCGCATTTTTAATGCGGACCACTGCTTCTTTGTGACCAATGGCACCTCCACCTCCAACAAAATGGTGTGGCACCACACGGTGGCACCCGGTGACATCGTGATCGTGGATCGCAACTGCCACAAGTCCAACCTGCACGCCATCATCATGACCGGCGCGATTCCGGTTTTCTTGAAGCCGACGCGCAACCACTTCGGCATCATTGGCCCGATTCCGCAAAGCGAGTTTCAGCCGGCCACTATCCAGGCCAAGATCAAGGCCAATCCGTTGCTCAAGGGGGTAGATGCCAAAAAGGCAAAGCCCCGTATCCTGACACTGACGCAAAGCACCTACGACGGCGTGCTCTACAACACCGAAACCATCAAGAGCATGCTCGATGGTTATGTGGAAAACATCCACTTTGACGAGGCCTGGCTGCCCCACGCGGCATTTCACCCGTTCTATGGCACCTACCACGCCATGGGCAAGAACCGTGCGCGCCCCAAAGAGGCCGTGGTGTACAGCACGCAATCCATCCACAAGCTGCTGGCCGGTATTAGCCAAGCGAGTCACGTGCTGGTGCAAGACTCGCAGACCGTCAAGTTGGACAAGCACTTGTTCAACGAGGCCTACCTGATGCACACCTCCACCAGCCCGCAGTACAGCATCATTGCCAGCTGCGATGTGGCTGCTGCCATGATGGAGCCACCCGGTGGCACCGCATTGGTGGAAGAGAGCATTGCCGAGGCGCTGGACTTCCGCCGCGCCATGCGCAAGGTGGACGAAGAATACGGTGACGACTGGTGGTTCAAGGTCTGGGGGCCGGACAAGCTGGCCGAAGAAGGCATAGGCCGCGCCAATGACTGGATCATCAAGGGCGAAAGCAAAACCGCCAAGGCCAACTGGCACGGCTTCGGCAAATTGGCCAGCGGCTTCAACATGCTGGACCCCATCAAGTCCACTATCGTGACGCCCGGCTTGGACCTGAACGGCAAGTTCGCCAAGACTGGTATTCCGGCGTCCATCGTGACCAAGTTCTTGGCGGAGCACGGCGTGGTGGTCGAGAAGACCGGCTTGTACAGCTTCTTCATCATGTTCACCATCGGCATTACCAAGGGCCGTTGGAACAGCATGTTGACCGCGTTGCAGCAGTTCAAGGACGACTACGCCAAGAACCAGCCCATGTGGCGCGTGTTGCCTGAGTTCGTGCAGAAGTACCCGCGCTACGAGAAGATGGGCTTGGCAGACCTGTGCCACCACATCCACCAGCTGTACGCCAAGTTCGACATCGCTCGCCTGACGACCGAAGTGTATTTGAGCGATCTGGTGCCGGCCATGAAGCCTAGCGACGCCTACGCCCATATTGCCCTGCGCAAAACCGAGCGCGTGGAAATTGACCACTTGGAGGGCCGCGTGTCGGTCGGCATGGTCACGCCTTATCCACCCGGTATTCCTTTGCTGGTGCCCGGCGAAGTGTTCAACAAGAAAGTGGTGGACTACCTCAAGTTCTCCCGCGAGTTCAACGCCCAGTGCCCCGGTTTTGAGACCGATGTGCACGGTTTGGTGAGCGAAGTGGGTGAAGACGGCAAGGTCCGCTACTACGCTGACTGTGTGAAGGCTTGATTCGCCTCTGAGGGACGTGAGTCCCAAAGAAAAGAGCGCCTGCAGATCACTCTGTAGGCGCTCTTTTTTTGATAGCTACCCGCGCACATTCCATGAGCGCGAGCGGCGTATTCGGCTTAAATGTCTGTGGTTACGCCCATGGTCTGGCTGTAACCGCCGTCCACATAAGTGATCTCTGCAGTCACACCGCCCGCCAGGTCGCTCAGCAAGAACGCCGCCACATTGCCCACGTCTTCCGTCGTCACATTGCGGCGAATCGGGGACGCGCCGGCTACTGTGTTGAGCAGCTTGCTGAAGTCTTTGATGCCGCTGGCGGCCAGGGTCTTGATCGGGCCGGCGCTGATGCCGTTGACGCGGATGCCCTTGGGGCCCACGGCTTCGGCCAGGTAGCGCACGCTGGCTTCCAGCGATGCTTTGGCCAAGCCCATGGTGTTGTAGTTGGGAATGATGCGCTCAGCACCCAAGTACGACAGGGTCAGCAAAGCCGCTTTGGGCGACAGGTAGGGCAGGGCTGCCTTGGCCATCGCCGGGAAGCTGTAGGCGCTGATGTCGTGCGCGATTTTGAAATTTTCGCGGGTCAAGCCGTCCAGGAAATTGCCTGCAATCGCCTCACGGGGCGCAAAGCCGATGCTGTGCACAAAGCCGTCGAAAGTGGGCCAGTGTGCCGACAGGTCTTTGAACAACTGGTCGATTTGCTCGTCATTGCCGACATCGCAGTCGAACACCAGCGTGGAGTCGAAGTCTGCGGCGAACTCGGTGATGCGGTCCTTGAAGCGCTCGCCCACATAACTGAAGGCCAATTCGGCGCCTTGTTCTTTGCACGCTTTGGCGATGCCATAGGCGATGGAGCGGTTCGACAGCACCCCGGTAATCAACAACTTCTTGCCTGCTAAAAAGCCCATATCGTCCTCTTAAAAATGCGTGGTCTAGTGCAGAATTGTCGCATGCGGAATTGGGCACTATTACTCTGGAGTTTCACGGCGGGCAGTGCGTGGGCAGCCCATGGCTATGCGCTTTGGGGCGACTTGCAGTACCCCGCCGGTTTTGAGCACTTCAAGTATGTGAACCCGGATGCCCCCAAAGGCGGCGAACTGCGCCTGGTCAGTAACTTGCGGGTGTCTACCTTTGACAAGTACAACCCTTTCACTGTCAAAGGCTCTGCCCCGGCGTATTTGAGTAGCCTCATGTTCGACAGTTTGCTCGCAGGGGCGCTGGATGAGACCGCCGCCGGGTATGGCCTCCTTGCCAAGGACGTGTCTGTCGCGCCGGACCGCTTGAGTGCGACCTTTGTGCTCAGGGCAGAGGCTCGCTTCCACAATGGGGACCCTGTGTTGGCGCGTGATGTCAAACACAGTTTTGACATGCTCAAAAGCGCGCAGGCAGCACCGGGGTATCGCAGCCTGCTCGAAGAGGTGTTAGGGGTCGATGTGCTGGACAGCCGCACCGTGCGGTACCGGTTTGCCAAGCCGAATCGCGAATTGCCCCTCACGGTCGGTGGCCTGCCTGTGTTCAGCCACCGTTGGGGCGAGACGGCCGGCGTACCGAAACCGTTTGACCAAATCGTGATGGACGTACCGATTGGCAGCGGGCCCTACAAAATCGGGCCGGTCAATTTCGGCAAGGACATTACCTATGTGCGCGACCCACAGTACTGGGCGCGAGGCCTCCCCGTTCGGCGTGGGACCGCCAACTTTGACCGGATCACCGTGAAGATCTACAAAGACAGCACGGCGAGGCTGGAGGCATTGAAGGCCGGTGAGTTCGATCTGATGCGGTTTTTCTCCGCCGGTGACTGGGCAAGGCGGGTCAACGGTCGCAAATTCGACAGTGGTGAACTGGTCAAAGAAGAGTTTCGCCATACTTTGCCCACCGGCTTCCAGAGTTATGTGCTCAACACCCGCTCACCAAAGTTACGAGACGTGCGGGTGCGCCAAGCACTGGGCTTGGCGCTGGATTACGAGTGGATGAATCGGCAGATGTTTTACGGCGCCTACCAGCGTGTGCAAGGGCTGTTTGGCAATACGGCCTGCCAAGCCCAAGGATTGCCCACCGATGCCGAGCTGGCCCTGTTGGCGCCTTTGCGGGGACAGATACCGGAGCCTGTTTTCGGCCCCATGGCGCAAGCGCCCCGCACGGATGGCGCACGCAGTCTGCGGGACAACTTGCGTGAAGCCCAAGAGCTGCTGCAGCAAGCGGGCTGGACTTATCGTGATGGCGCATTGCGCAATGCCCAAGGGCAGGCGCTGGAGCTCGAATACCTCGATAGCAACGAAAGCGGCGTTCGGGTCGCCACACCGTGGGCACGCAACTTGGAAAAAATCGGCGTCAAGCTGAATTTCCGCCCGGTGGACTTTGCGCTGTACCAGCAGCGCCTGCAAAAATTTGAGTTTGAGGTGACCTCTATCGCCTACGCAGGAACCCAAAACCCCGGACAGGAGTTTGTGGATCTTTTCGGCAGCAAGGCCGCGCTGCAAGAGGACTCCGGCAACCTGAGCGGTGTGCAAAGCCCCGCGGTAGACACGCTGATTCAACACATGACTTCTGCCAACTCCCGGGACGCGTTGTTGCCCGCCTGCCGCGCCCTGGACCGGGTCATTGCCCATAGCTACCTGTTAGTGCCTCAATGGTCAGCCAGCACGCACCGCTTGGCCTACAACCATTGGCGCTTGGACAAGCCTGCCGCCATGCCGCCCTTTGCCGCCGGTGAGGGGTGGGCGATTGACACCTGGTGGGCCAAACAACTATGAACTTGTTGGCTTACACACTGAAGCGTTTGTTGTTGATGGTGCCGACCCTCTTCGGTGTGCTGCTGTTGACGTTTGCGGTGGTGCAGTTTGTGCCTGGCGGGCCGGTCGAGCAGTACCTTGCCGAGGCCAAGGCAGGCGGCAGCGTGGGGGCCGAAGGCGGCTTGAGTTACCGCGGAGCGCAGGGAGTGGATCCCAAGCGCCTGGAGCAAGCCAAGGCTTTGTACGGGTTTGACAAGCCGGCCCCGGAGCGTTTTTGGCAGATGCTCAAGCAGTTCGCCCGCTTCGACTTGGGAACCAGTTTTTTTCAGAACCGCAAGGTGTCTGAGCTGATTTGGGAGAAGTTGCCGGTCTCCATGAGCCTTGGGCTATGGACCTTTTTCATCAGTTACGGCATCGCGGTGCCTTTGGGTATTGCCAAAGCCGTCCGTGCAGGTACACGGTTTGATCTGGTGACCAGTACCCTCGTGTTGGTGGGGTTTGCGATCCCCGGCTTTGTCCTTGGTGTGGCTTTGTTGGTGGTGTTTGGTGGACAACTGCAATGGTTTCCACTGCGCGGACTGACCTCCTCGGATTGGGAGAGCCTGAGTTGGGGGGCGCGTATCGTGGACTACCTCTGGCATATCGCCATGCCGGTGACCGCCATGGTGATGAGCAGTTTTGCAACCATCACTATCCTGACCAAGAACTCGTTTCTCGAGGAAATCCGTAAGCAATATGTGTTGACGGCCCGGGCCAAAGGCTTGCCGGAGCGCATGGTGCTTTGGAAACATGTGATGCGTAATGCGCTGATCCCCATCGTCACCGGATTTCCTGCGGCGTTTATCGGTGCGTTCTTTACCGGATCGCTGCTGATCGAAACCCAGTTCTCGCTGGATGGTCTGGGGCTTCTCAGTTACGAGAGTGTGATCCGGCGTGACTATCCAGTCGTCATGGGCACCCTCTATTTGTTCACCCTCATAGGTTTGGTCACCAAGCTGGTGTCCGACCTCTGTTACGCCTGGGTCGATCCCCGTGTCACATTCGAATAACCCCGGACCCGCTGCACGCGCATGGCGCCGCTTCCGTCGCAATCGGCTGGGCTTTGTCAGCTTGTGGGCCTTTGTCGCGCTGGTTTTGCTGAGTCTGTGTGCAGAATTGATCTCTAATGACCGCCCTTTGGTGGTGGTGTATCAAGGCCAAACTTATTGGCCACTGGTGCGCGATTACCCGGAGACCACCTTTGGTGGAGACTTTGCCACCCCTACGGACTATCTGGATCCCTTTATCCAACAGCGCTTGTCGCAAGAAGGCAATTGGGCCTTGTTTGCCCCCAATCGCTATGGCCCCAAGACCTTAAACTATTTCGCGACAGCGCCCAACCCGGCGCCTCCCAGTCGTGCCAATTGGCTGGGCACCGATGACCGGGGCCGCGACTTGCTGGCCCAGTTGATTTACGGGTTTCGGGTGAGTGTGCTGTTTGCGTTGGCGCTGACGCTGACCGGCGTGGTTTTAGGCGTGTTGGCGGGCGCGGTACAAGGTTTTTTCGCCGGTAAAACTGATTTGGTGATGCAGCGCGCTATTGAAATCTGGGGCTCCATGCCTGAGCTGTACTTGCTCATCATCTTCAGTGCGGTGTTTGCACCCAGCGTGGGCTTGCTCCTGGTCTTGTTGAGTCTGTTTGGCTGGATGGGGCTGTCAGACTATGTGCGGGCCGAGTTTTTGCGCAACCGGCAGCTGGACTACGTGAGGGCGGCAAGGGCGTTGGGCGTTTCAGATGGGGTCATCATGACCCGCCATATCTTGCCCAACAGCTTGACGCCGGTCGTGACCTTTTTGCCATTCCGCATGAGCGGTGCCATCTTGGCGCTGACATCGCTTGATTTTCTCGGCTTGGGCGTGCCGCCGGGAACGCCTTCGTTGGGTGAATTGCTGTCCCAGGGTAAGAACAACATCGATGCCTGGTGGATCTCTCTGTCCACCTTTGCGGTGCTCGTGGTGACCTTGCTCTTGTTGACCCAAATGGGTGATGCCTTGCGTGATGCCCTGGATCCACGAAAGCAGGATCTATGAACTTATCGACAGTATTGCTGCAAGTGGAGCAGCTCAGGGTGTCTTTTGACGGCAAGGACGTGGTCCAAGGTGTTGATTTCATGATCCGGGCCGGTGAAAAGCTGGCGTTGGTGGGGGAGTCCGGGTCCGGCAAAACGATAACCGCGCTGAGCCTTTTGGGCTTGGCGCAAGGGGCTCGCACTTCAGGGGCTGCGCATTTCGCCACCGCCTCAGGGGCCGTCGATTTGTTGGCACTGTCGGAGCAACAGCTCCGCGGCATCCGCGGGCAAGATATCGCCATGGTGTTTCAAGAGCCGATGACCGCTCTGAACCCATTGTTCACCATTGGCGAGCAGATTGCTGAGGTCTTGCAAGAAAAACAGGCTGTATCCCGCGCAGAAGCTGCGCAAATGGCTATCAATTTAATAGCGGATACCGGGATCGACGATCCCGCTCGCCGTGCTGGTGCCTACCCGCACCAGCTATCGGGCGGGCAGCGCCAGCGCGCCATGATCGCAATGGCCTTGGCCTTGGCCTGCTCACCCCGCTTGTTGCTCGCTGATGAGCCGACCACCGCCCTCGACGTGAGCGTTCGCCAGCAGATTCTCGATTTGTTGGCAGAACTGCAGGTGCGCAAAGGCATGGCGATTTTGCTGATTACCCATGATTTGCACCTGGTGCGCCGATTTGCAGACCGGGTGGCGGTCATGGAGCGGGGGCATATCGTGGAGCAGGGCAGCGTAAGTGAGGTATTTGCCGCCCCCCAGCACCGCTATACCCGCGAGTTGCTGGATAGCTTGCCAGTGCGCGATGTGGCGCCGCTCCTGCCGGATGCGCCCCTGGTTTTGGAGCTGGCGGGTGTCGGCGTGGACTACCCGGTCGCCCGGCCTGGTTGGCGTGGATGGTTTTCCCGCGGCCGATTTGCTGCGGTGCAACAGGTGGGCGTTCAGCTGCGCCGCGGCGAAACTCTGGGCGTGGTCGGCGAATCCGGCTCGGGCAAATCGACATTGGCACTCGCTGCACTGGGCTTGGTACCGTATGCGGGCGATGTGCGCGTCGGTGGGGTGGCTTGGACAGGGCGCTCCAGGACAGACGTATCTCTCCGAAAAAAAGTACAAGTCGTTTTTCAAGATCCTTTTTCGTCCTTATCGCCCCGGCTGACGGTCGATGAGTTGGTGGGCGAGGGCTTGGATGTCCATTGCCCAGGTATCAGCCGGGAGCAGCGGCAGCAGCGAGTGGTCGATGCACTGGCAACCGTGGGCATCACAGAGACCCAGTTTCCTGGCATGCTCGAGCGTTACCCGCACCAGTTCTCGGGCGGACAGCGGCAACGTTTGGCTATTGCGCGGGCTTTGGTTTTGGAGCCAGAAGTTTTGGTGCTGGATGAGCCCACGAGTGCCTTGGATGTCACATTGGCACAGCAGGTACTCCGCCTGCTGCAAGGGCTGCAAAAGGCGAAGGGGCTTTCTTATCTGCTGATTACCCATGACGTAGCGGTGGTGGAGGCCATGGCGCACCGGGTGGTGGTGATGCACCAAGGGCGGGCGGTGGAGACGGGGCTCATCTCGGATGTGTTCAGTGCGCCCCAGCATCCCTACACTGCAAAATTACTCGCTGCCAGCCGGTAATTTCCTTAAGAATCAAGGGCTTTGGGGCGCTTTTCAGGTACAATCCAAGCTTCACGACCAAACGGGCGGGTAATTACCGCCCGTTTTTTTTGGTCGATCGTTTTTCATCCTTACATCAGGCAGGCATTACAGACGTGGCATTACAGGACATCGTTGAACAAACCGTAGCAGGGCTGGGATATGACTTGATTGAGATCGAGCGCTCCGCCGGTGGCTTGCTGCGCATTACCATCGATTTGCCCTGGGTTGCCCCCGTTGAAGGCCGGCCGGTTGTGGAGCAGTTCATCAATGTCGAGGACTGCGAAAAAGTCAACCGCCAGTTGCAGTTTGCGCTGGAGGTAGATGGCATTGAATACAAGCGCCTAGAAATTTCGTCTCCGGGTATCGACCGGCCCCTGCGTCATGTGCAAGATTTCGAGCGTTTTTCTGGCCAAGTGATCGACATCACCCTGAAGGCACCCATGGGTGCGGCTGCCAATGGGCAGGTCAGTGCCAATCGGAAAAAATTCCGCGGCACGTTGGAGCGGGTTCCTGCCGCTGACGGCAGCATCGGTTGGCAAATCGTGTGGAGCGATGCCCCAGAGCCCAAGCCCGGTCAAAAAGTAAGTAAAAAGCGCGTTCCGCCACCTTTGCAGGCTCTGGGCTTTGCACTGGATGAACTGCGCGAGGCCCGTTTGGCGCCGATTGTGAATTTCAAAGGCCGTAACGGTCAGGCGCAAGTGGACGAGGTCTGAGTTCCTTGCCCCGTATTCGATTTGTATTGGTTGATTAGAGTGTTCAGGAGAGTCATGGCATGAATCGCGAACTGTTGATGCTGGTTGAAGCAATTTCCCGTGAGAAAAACGTGGAGCGTGATGTGGTGCTGGGCGCCGTAGAGGCTGCTCTGGCGCAAGCCACCAAAAAGCTGTACGCCGGTGATGTGGATATCCGCGTCGCCTTGGATCGCGATAGCGGCAATTACGAGACGTTCCGCCGCTGGCACGTGGTCCCCGATGAGGCCGGTCTGCAATTGCCTGACCAGGAAATTCTGCTGTTCGAAGCCAAAGAGCAAATCGCCGACATCGAAGTTGATGAGTACATCGAAGAGCCTGTGGCGTCGGTGCCAATCGGCCGGATCGGTGCGATGGCTGCGAAGCAAGTGATTTTGCAAAAAATCCGCGATGCTGAGCGCGAGATGTTGCTCAACGACTTTATGTCGCGCGGCGAGAAGATTTTTGTGGGCACCGTCAAGCGCATGGACAAAGGCGACATCATTGTCGAATCCGGCCGTGTGGAAGGGCGCTTGCGTCGTGGCGAAATGATCCCCAAGGAAAACCTGCGTACGGGTGACCGCGTCCGCGCCATGATCATGGAAGTGGACCTGACCTTGCGTGGCGCACCGATTGTGTTGTCCCGCTCGGCGCCCGAGTTCATGATTGAGCTGTTCCGCCAGGAAGTACCTGAAATCGAGCAAGGGCTGCTGGAGATCAAGTCGTGCGCCCGTGATGCTGGCTCCCGTGCCAAGATCGCAGTCTTGTCCCATGACAAGCGCGTGGATCCGATCGGAACCTGTGTGGGTGTCCGCGGTACCCGCGTCAATGGCGTGACCAATGAATTGGCTGGTGAGCGCGTCGACATTGTGTTGTGGAGTGAAGATCCAGCGCAGTTTGTGATTGGTGCTTTGGCCCCGGCCAACGTCTCGTCTATCGTGGTGGACGAAGAACGTCACGCCATGGATGTGGTGGTCGATGAAGAAAACCTCGCGATTGCGATTGGTCGTGGCGGTCAAAACGTGCGCTTGGCGTCCGAACTGACCGGTTGGAAGATCAACATCATGGACGCTGCAGAGTCCGCCCAGAAATTGGCGAACGAAACAGACTCCGGTCGCAAGCTGTTCATGGAAAAGCTGGATGTGGACGAGGAAATCGCCGACATCCTGATTGCCGAAGGCTTTACCAGCTTGGAAGAAGTGGCCTACGTGCCGCTGCAAGAGATGCTGGAGATCGAGTCCTTCGACGAAGACACAGTGCATGAGTTGCGCAACCGTGCCAAAGACGCACTGTTGACCATGGAAATTGCACACGAAGAAAGTGTGGAAGAGGTCTCGCAAAACCTGCGTGACTTGCAGGGCTTGACCCCTGAATTGATCGGCAAATTGGCAGACGGCGGCGTGCATACCCGTGACGAACTGGCTGACCTTGCCGTTGACGAATTGACAGATATTACCGGCCAGTCTGCGGACGAGGCCAAGGCCCTGATCATGAAGGCGCGCGAGCATTGGTTTACCAATGACGGCGCTTCTCAAGAGTAACGGTCATGAAAGGTTTCACAGAATATGTCCAGTACGACCGTTGCCGAGTTTGCCAATGAACTCAAAAAATCTACCGATACCCTGCTTGAACAGCTGAAGTCCGCCGGAGTGCCTAAAGCCTCCGCCGCAGATCCGCTGACCGATGCCGACAAACACAGCTTGTTGAGCTACCTGCAGAATAGCCATGGCACTGCCAGCCCAGAGCGCAAAAAGATCACCTTGGTGAAAAAGCAAACAACCGAAATCAAGCAGGCCGATGCCACCGGCAAGGCCCGCACTATCCAGGTGGAAGTGCGTAAAAAGCGCACGTTTGTGCGCCGCGATGATGGCGTTGAATCCACGGTAGAAGTGGAAGAGCAAGACATGGCTGCCGCCAATGCTGCGCAAGCTGCTGAAGACGCCGAGTTGGCTCGCCGCGAAGAAGAAGCCAGCCGTCAGGCCGAACTGATTCGCCGTCAAGAAGAAGAGTTGGCCCAGCGTCGCCGCGAACGCGAAGAGCAGGAAGCGCGCGCCAAGGCTGCTGCAGAGCAAGCCGCTGCACAAGAGCGTGAAGCCCAAGCCGCTGCTGCCCGTAAAGCGCAAGAGCAGGTGCAGGCCACCGTGAAAGCCACGCCTGTAGCAGCCGCTCCGGCCGTGGATGCCGCCGCAGCAGCGCAAGCTGCAGAAGCCGCTGCGAAGGTCGCCGCTCAAGAGCGCGCGAATGCTGCAGCCCAAGCATCCAAGGCAGCCGCTGCCGAAGAAGCTGCGCGTGCAGCGGATTTGGGTGAGCGTCGTCGCAAGGCAGAGGCCGAGGCTGCTGCTATCCGCTCGATGATGGCTGCTCCTAAGAAGGTCATGATTGCGCCCAAGAAGGTGGAAGAGCCCAAGCCGGCTGCTGACGCCAAGGCGGGCATGAAGGGCACGCTGCACAAGCCGGCCAACGGCTCGGCAGTGGCAAAACCCGGTAAACCGGCGCCTGGCGCAGCGACCACCGCTGCACCCGCTGGGAATGGCAAAGAGGTGAAGTCCGCCAAGCTGTCGAGCAGCTGGGCTGGAGATCCTGCCAAGAAGAAAGAATTGAAAACCCGGGGTGATACGTCTGCCGGTGCTGGTCGTTCCAGCAACTGGCGCGCGGGTCCCAAAGGACGCCGTGGCAATGACCGCGACCGTGATGACCATCACAACCAGCAGGCAGCGCCTGTGGAAACACGCGTCATTGAAGTCCACGTGCCGGAAACCATCACCGTGGCCGAATTGGCGCACAAGATGGCGATCAAGGCCTCTGAAGTGATCAAGGCGCTCATGAAAATGGGCCAGATGGTCACGATCAACCAGCCACTGGACCAAGACACCGCCATGATCGTGGTGGAAGAAATGGGTCACAAGGCCATTGTGGCTGCGCTGGATGATCCGGAAGCGTTTACCGACGACGAAGTGCAGGGCCAAGAGTCTGTCTCGTTGCCGCGCGCTCCGGTGGTGACCGTGATGGGCCACGTGGACCACGGTAAGACATCTCTGCTGGACTACATCCGCCGCGCCAAGGTGGCTGCGGGCGAAGCCGGTGGCATTACCCAGCACATCGGTGCTTATCACGTGGAAACTCCGCGTGGCATGGTGTCCTTCCTGGATACCCCCGGTCACGAGGCCTTTACGGCCATGCGTGCCCGCGGTGCACAAGCGACTGACATTGTGATTTTGGTGGTGGCGGCCGATGACGGCGTGATGCCACAGACCAAAGAAGCGATCAAGCACGCCAAAGCGGCTGGCGTTCCTTTGGTGGTTGCGATCACCAAAGCGGACAAGCCCGATGCCAATTTGGAGCGCGTCAAGCAAGAGCTGGTGGTGGAAGAGGTGGTGCCGGAAGAATACGGTGGCGATTCGCCATTCGTTCCAGTGTCGTCCAAAACCGGCATGGGCATTGATGACTTGCTCGAGCAGGTGTTGTTGCAAGCTGAAGTCCTAGAGTTGAAGGCTCCGGTGGACGCCATGGCCAAGGGTCTGGTGATCGAAGCTAAGCTGGACAAGGGCCGCGGCCCGGTTGCCACCGTGTTGGTGCAGTCCGGCACTTTGAAAGCGGGCGATGTGGTGTTGGCAGGCCAGACTTATGGACGCGTGCGTGCCATGCTGGACGAAAACGGCCACAAGATCGAAACCGCCGGTCCTTCCATTCCAGTGGAAATCCAAGGCTTGACCGAAGTTCCCCAGGCTGGCGACGAGTTTATGGTGTTGTCCGACGAACGCCGGGCACGCGAGATCTCGACCTACCGTGCCGGTAAGTTCCGCAACACCAAGTTGGCCAAGCAACAAGCAGCCAAGTTGGAAAATATGTTTGCAGACATTGGTGGTGGCGACGTCAAGATGCTGCCAATCATTGTCAAGGCCGACGTGCAAGGCTCGCAAGAAGCATTGGCGCAGTCCCTGCTCAAGCTGTCGACTGACGAAGTCAAGGTGCAGATGGTCTACTCCGCCGTGGGTGGTATCAGCGAATCTGACATCAACTTGGCGATTGCTTCCAAGGCTATCGTGATTGGTTTCAACACCCGTGCCGATGCCGGCGCCCGCAAGTTGGCTGAAGGCAATGGCGTTGACATCCGTTACTACAACATCATTTACGACGCCGTGGATGAGTTGAAAGCGGCCATGTCCGGCATGTTGGCGCCCGAGAAGCGTGAGGAAGTTATCGGTACTGCCGAAATTCGCACGGTGTTCGTGGCGTCCAAGATCGGTACGGTCGCGGGTTGTATGGTGACCAACGGTTATGTGACGCGCAGCGCCCACTTCCGTCTGTTGCGCGACAACGTCGTCATCTACACCGGCGAGTTGGACTCCTTGAAGCGTATGAAAGACGATGTGCGCGAGGTCAAAGAAGGCTTCGAGTGCGGTATCAAGCTCAAGAACTACAACGACATCAAGGAAAGCGATCAGCTCGAGTTCTTTGAGATCAAAGAGATCGCCCGTACCCTGTAAGCGAGAGTCACTGCGTGCGTAAAAAGTCTTCTACCCCCAATCGGAGCTTTCAAGTAGCCGACCAGATCCAGCGTGATCTGGCGGAATTGATTGCTCGCGAATTGAAGGACCCCCGGGTCGGCATGGTCACCATTCAAGGCGTGGAAGTGACGCCGGACTATGCCCATGCCAAGGTGTTTTTCAGCCTGTTGGTGGGCGATCCGGTGGGTACGGCTGAAGGCCTGAACCAGGCGGCGGGCTTTTTGCGCGCGGGCTTGTTCAAGCGTCTTCATATCCACACGGTGCCGACACTGCATTTCATTTTTGACCAGACCACTGAACGGGCTGCAGACATGAACGCATTGATTGCCCGTGCGGTGTCTTCGCGCGCCAAAGAGGATTGACACCATGAATGCGCCGCGTGCACGGGTTGCAAGGCGCCCCGTTCACGGGGTGCTGTTACTGGACAAGCCTTTGGGTTTGTCCAGTAATCAGGCTTTGCAGAAAGCCAAGTGGTTGCTCAGGGCCGAGAAGGCAGGGCATACTGGTACCTTGGATCCATTGGCTACGGGTGTCTTGCCCTTGTGTTTTGGCGCGGCGACGAAATTCAGCCAGATGCACCTGGATGCCGACAAGGCTTACGAGACAACCGTCCGCCTAGGCATCAAAACCAGCACCGCGGATGCCGAAGGTGAAATCTTGCTTGAGCGCCCTGTGGCGTTCACCCAAGAGCAACTGGATGAAGTGCTGCTGCGGTTTACAGGCCCGATTGCACAGGTCCCGCCAATGCACAGTGCCTTGAAGAAAGATGGTAAGGCCCTGTACGAGTATGCGCGGGCCGGTATCGAGATAGAGCGTGAGGCTCGCCATGTGGTAATTCATGGGCTTAAAAGGCTTTCCGCCCTCATGGATATTGCGGAACCTGCTATCAAATTGGGAGTGGATTGCAGCAAGGGGACGTATATACGGACCTTGGGCGAAGACATTGGTGAGGCCTTGGGTTGCGGCGCGCATTTGAGCGCCTTGCGTCGTGTGCGGACGGGTGGATTTGACACCACGCACTGCATCACGCTGGAGGCACTCGAGGCCATGACCGAAGCTGAGCGCATGGCTTGCCTGCTGCCGGTGGACGCGTTGCTGGCGCAGCATGTCGCTGTCACATTGGACAGTGACAATGCGGCACGATTTTTGAGTGGAATGCGGCGGCGCGGGAGTTGGGCCGACGTAGAACAGGTCGCGGTGTACGCCGCTTCCCCCAAAGCCTTGTTGGGTACGGCGCAGGTCAAGGCCGGGGAGCTGATCCCGGTGCGGTTGTTGAGTCCGCTGGAAATCAGTGAAACCCTGGGGCAGCAAGCCGCCATGGAAACAAGTTTGAAACAGAGTAGCGAAAACTGGGCCCCTGTGGCTTAAGCAAGAAAGTGAACCATGAGTAAACAAATCCGAAACATCGCCATCATTGCGCACGTTGACCACGGTAAAACCACCATGGTGGACCAGTTGCTGCGTCAGTCCGGCACCTTCGCCGAGCACGAAAAAGTGGTCGACACCGTGATGGACAACAACGCCATCGAAAAAGAACGTGGCATCACGATTCTGGCCAAGAACTGCGCAGTGAGCTGGGAAGGCACTCACATCAACATCGTGGACACCCCCGGACACGCGGACTTCGGCGGTGAAGTAGAGCGCGCCTTGTCCATGGTTGACAGCGTGTTGTTGCTGATCGATGCCCAAGAAGGCCCCATGCCCCAGACCCGCTTCGTGACCAAGAAGGCCTTGGCCTTGGGTCTGAAGCCGATCGTGGTGGTGAACAAGGTGGACAAGCCCGGTGCGAACCCTGACAAAGTGGTGAACGCTGCTTTTGACCTGTTCGACAAATTGGGTGCGACTGACGAGCAGTTGGACTTCCCTGTGGTTTATGCCTCCGGTATCAACGGCTGGTCGTCCCTCGAGGAAGGTGCTCCCGGTGAGCAGTGGGGCCCCGACATGTCGGCCCTGTTCAACACGATTCTGAAGCACGTTCCACCAAACTCCGGTGACCCTGCTGCGCCTTTGCAGTTGCAAATCTCCGCACTGGACTTCTCCAGCTTCGTGGGCCGTATCGGTGTGGGCCGTATCAGCCAAGGCACGATCAAGCCTATGCAGGACGTGGTGGTCATGGAAGGCCCGGACGGCAAGGCTGTCAAAGGCCGTGTGAACCAGGTGCTGACCTTCCAAGGTCTGGACCGGATGCAGAGCCCCTTGGCAGGCCCGGGCGATATCGTGCTGATCAACGGTATCGAGGACATCGGTATCGGGGTGACAGTAACTGACCCTACCAACCCTCAGCCCCTGCCCATGTTGAAGGTGGACGAGCCTACCCTGACCATGAACTTCTGCGTGAACACCAGCCCATTGGCCGGTCGTGAAGGCAAGTTTGTGACCAGCCGCCAGATCTGGGACCGCCTGCAAAAAGAACTGCAGCACAACGTGGCGCTGCGCGTCAACGAAACCGACGAAGAAGGTGTGTTTGAAGTGCTGGGTCGCGGTGAACTTCACCTGACCATCCTGCTGGAAAACATGCGCCGTGAAGGCTACGAAATGGCCGTAAGCAAGCCCCGCGTGATGTTCAAAGACATCAACGGCGAGAAGCATGAGCCTATCGAGCTGGTGACAGCCGACATTGAAGAACAACACCAAGGCGGCGTGATGCAGGCCATGGGTGAGCGCAAGGGCGAGTTGATCAACATGGAACCGGACGGCCGTGGCCGTGTCCGTTTGGAATACCGTATTCCGGCCCGTGGCTTAATCGGTTTCTCCAACGAGTTCCTGAACTTGACCCGCGGTTCCGGCTTGATCTCCAACATCTTTGACAGCTACGAGCCGCACAAAGGCGACATCGGCGGCCGTAAGAACGGAGTACTGATCTCCATGGACGACGGTGAAATCTTCACCTACGCCTTGGGCAAGTTGGATGACCGCGGTCGCATGTTCGTCAAGGCGAACGATCCGGTGTACGAAGGCATGATTGTGGGTATCCACAACCGTGACAATGACTTGATCGTGAACGCCACCCGTACCAAGCAGCTGACCAACTTCCGCGTGTCCGGTAAGGAAGATGCAATCAAGATCACACCTCCGATTGAGCTGACCCTGGAATACGGCGTGGAGTTCATTGAGGACGACGAGTTGGTCGAAATCACGCCCAAGTCCGTGCGTCTGCGCAAGCGTTTCCTGAAAGAGCACGAGCGTAAGCGCGCTTCCCGCGACTGATCCTGTTACGCCGGACTTGTCCGGCGCATGTCAGGTAAGCCCAAAACGGCCGCGGCCCAGCCATGCTGGTTCCGCGGCGTTTTTACGTCTGGGCTGCCTTTTCGAAACAAAAAGGGGAGGGCGATGAAGTTAAGCCATAACCGCGCCGTGCTTTTGATGGTCATGGTGACCTTGATGTGGTCCACCGCGGGTGTTGTGACGCGGCACTTGGAATCAGCGCGCAGTTTCGAGGTGACCTTTTGGCG
>NZ_JAVBIK010000002.1:0-2500 GCF_032193805.1 Rhodoferax potami
GTACTAAAAAAACACCCCGCCACTTGACGGGGTGTTTTGCTGTAATAGCCTGACGATGACCTACTTTCACACGGGGATCCGCACTATCATCGGCGCTGACTCGTTTCACTGTCCTGTTCGGGATGGGAAGGAGTGGTACCAAGTCGCTATGGTCGTCAGGCATAACTTGTTGTCACCCAGACTAGAGGTCTGGGCAACCAATTTATAGAGCTAATCAGCTTGTCTTTTACGACGCCATCTCGCTTGGAGATGGTCATTTGAATGCGTCAACTTGGCATAACTTCCTTGAAGTACTTGCGTACATCAAAGTTATAGGGTCAAGCCGCACGAGCAATTAGTATCGGTTAGCTTAACGCATTACTGCGCTTCCACACCCGACCTATCAACGTCCTGGTCTTGAACGACTCTTCAGGGGGCTCAAGGCCCCGGCAGATCTCATCTTGAAACGAGTTTCCCGCTTAGATGCTTTCAGCGGTTATCTCTTCCACACTTAGCTACTCGGCAATGCCACTGGCGTGACAACCGATACACCAGAGGTGTGTCCACTCCGGTCCTCTCGTACTAGGAGCAGGCTTCCTCAAATCTGCAGCGCCCACGGAAGATAGGGACCAAACTGTCTCACGACGTTTTAAACCCAGCTCACGTACCTCTTTAAATGGCGAACAGCCATACCCTTGGGACCGGCTACAGCCCCAGGATGAGATGAGCCGACATCGAGGTGCCAAACACCGCCGTCGATATGAACTCTTGGGCGGTATCAGCCTGTTATCCCCAGAGTACCTTTTATCCGTTGAGCGATGGCCCTTCCATACAGAACCACCGGATCACTATGTCCTGCTTTCGCATCTGCTCGACTTGTCAGTCTCGCAGTTAAGCACGCTTATGCCATTGCACTATCATCACGATGTCCGACCGTAACTAGCGTACCTTCGAACTCCTCCGTTACGCTTTGGGAGGAGACCGCCCCAGTCAAACTGCCTACCATGCACTGTCCCCGATCCAGATAATGGACCTAGGTTAGAACCTCAAACACACCAGGGTGGTATTTCAACGTTGGCTCCATAAGATCTAGCGACCCTACTTCAAAGCCTCCCACCTATCCTACACAGATCTGTTCAAAGTCCAATACAAAGCTACAGTAAAGGTTCATGGGGTCTTTCCGTCTTTCCGCGGGGAGATTGCATCATCACAAACATTTCAACTTCGCTGAGTCTCAGGAGGAGACAGTGTGGCCATCGTTACGCCATTCGTGCAGGTCGGAACTTACCCGACAAGGAATTTCGCTACCTTAGGACCGTTATAGTTACGGCCGCCGTTTACTGGGACTTCAATCAAGAGCTTGCACCCCATCATTTAATCTTCCAGCACCGGGCAGGCGTCACACCCTATACGTCCACTTTCGTGTTTGCAGAGTGCTGTGTTTTTAATAAACAGTCGCAGCCACCGATTTTTTGCAACCTCATTGGGCTCCATCCGCGAGGGACTTCACCTACTAAAGGCACACCTTCTTCCGAAGTTACGGTGTCAATTTGCCGAGTTCCTTCTCCTGAGTTCTCTCAAGCGCCTTAGAATACTCATCTCGCGCACCAGTGTCGGTTTGCGGTACGGTCGTGTGTAGCTGAAGCTTAGTGGCTTTTCCTGGAAGCAGGGTATCACTCACTTCGTCTGCAAGCAGACTCGTTATCACTCCTCATCTAAGCCCGGCGGATTTGCCTACCAGGCACGACTACAAGCTTGAACCAACATGTCCAACAGTTGGCTGAGTTAACCTTCTCCGTCCCCACATCGCACTACACATCGGTACAGGAATATTGACCTGTTTCCCATCAGCTACGCATCTCTGCCTCGCCTTAGGGGCCGACTCACTCTACGCCGATGAACGTTGCGTAGAAAACCTTGCGCTTACGGCGAGGGGGCTTTTCACCCCCTTTAACGCTACTCATGTCAGCATTCGCACTTCTGATACCTCCAGCACGCTTTACAACGCACCTTCACAGGCTTACAGAACGCTCTCCTACCACTTGCAATAAATTGCAAATCCGCAGCTTCGGTAACTGGCTTAGCCCCGTTACATCTTCCGCGCAGGACGACTCGATCAGTGAGCTATTACGCTTTCTTTAAATGATGGCTGCTTCTAAGCCAACATCCTGACTGTTTTAGCCTTCCCACTTCGTTTCCCACTTAGCCAATTTTAGGGACCTTAGCTGGCGGTCTGGGTTGTTTCCCTCTTGAGTCCGGACGTTAGCACCCGGTGCTCTGTCTCCCAAGCTGTACTCTGCGGTATTCGGAGTTTGCATTGGTTTGGTAAGTCGCCATGACCCCCTAGCCAAAACAGTGCTCTACCCCCGCAGGTAATACTTGAGGCACTACCTAAATAGTTTTCGGAGAGAACCAGCTATTTCCAAGTTTGTTTAGCCTTTCACCCCTATCCACAGCTCATCCGCTAGTTTTGCAACACTAGTCGGTTCGGACCTCCAGTACCTGTTACGGCACCTTCATC
>NZ_JAVBIK010000002.1:7500-10000 GCF_032193805.1 Rhodoferax potami
TACAGGAATATTGACCTGTTTCCCATCAGCTACGCATCTCTGCCTCGCCTTAGGGGCCGACTCACTCTACGCCGATGAACGTTGCGTAGAAAACCTTGCGCTTACGGCGAGGGGGCTTTTCACCCCCTTTAACGCTACTCATGTCAGCATTCGCACTTCTGATACCTCCAGCACGCTTTACAACGCACCTTCACAGGCTTACAGAACGCTCTCCTACCACTTGCAATAAATTGCAAATCCGCAGCTTCGGTAACTGGCTTAGCCCCGTTACATCTTCCGCGCAGGACGACTCGATCAGTGAGCTATTACGCTTTCTTTAAATGATGGCTGCTTCTAAGCCAACATCCTGACTGTTTTAGCCTTCCCACTTCGTTTCCCACTTAGCCAATTTTAGGGACCTTAGCTGGCGGTCTGGGTTGTTTCCCTCTTGAGTCCGGACGTTAGCACCCGGTGCTCTGTCTCCCAAGCTGTACTCTGCGGTATTCGGAGTTTGCATTGGTTTGGTAAGTCGCCATGACCCCCTAGCCAAAACAGTGCTCTACCCCCGCAGGTAATACTTGAGGCACTACCTAAATAGTTTTCGGAGAGAACCAGCTATTTCCAAGTTTGTTTAGCCTTTCACCCCTATCCACAGCTCATCCGCTAGTTTTGCAACACTAGTCGGTTCGGACCTCCAGTACCTGTTACGGCACCTTCATCCTGGCCATGGATAGATCACTTGGTTTCGGGTCTACACCCAGCGACTAGACGCCCTATTCGGACTCGATTTCTCTACGGCTTCCCTATTCGGTTAACCTTGCCACTGAATGTAAGTCGCTGACCCATTATACAAAAGGTACGCAGTCACCCTTGCGGGCTCCTACTTTTTGTAAGCATGCGGTTTCAGGATCTATTTCACTCCCCTCCCGGGGTTCTTTTCGCCTTTCCCTCACGGTACTAGTTCACTATCGGTCAATGATGAGTATTTAGCCTTGGAGGATGGTCCCCCCATATTCAGACAGGATTTCTCGTGTCCCGCCCTACTTTTCGCAAGCTCAGTACCACACAGGTCATTTCACGTACGGGGCTATCACCCGCTATGGCCAGCATTTCCAGGCTGTTCCGTTATGTCTTGTGCTATCACTTGCAGGCTTCTCCGATTTCGCTCGCCACTACTTTCGGAATCTCGGTTGATGTCTTTTCCTCGAGCTACTGAGATGTTTCAGTTCACCCGGTTCGCCTCGCATACCTATGTATTCAGTATGCGATACCCCTAAGGGTGGGTTTCCCCATTCGGAAATCTCCGGATCAAAGCTAATTTGCCAGCTCCCCGAAGCTTATCGCAGGCTATCACGTCCTTCGTCGCCTATCATTGCCAAGGCATCCACCACATGCTCTTATTCACTTGACCCTATAACTTTGACCACTCTTGCGAGTATCTCCGTCATCTTCAAGGAATGTTTGACAGGTCTCTCACCTGTCGCGTTATGCCGTAAATGACATCACCACTTGCTTTCGCAAACAGTTAGCCTAATTACTTTCGAATTTCAAACAAAGTTTGATATTCATTTTGACGCAATCAAATATGTTGCCAACAACCACGCAAGGCACGGTCTGCACTAAACCTTTACGAATGTGCAGTTTCCTTGGCGCAGCTTAAAGTTGGCAACGCTGATTAAACTCTATAAATTGTTAAAGAACAGCCGGTTGATCAAGAGATCTTGATCAACAACAAAGCAGCCTCTTCATTGCAAGCAATGCAAAGCTACTTTGGTGTTGACTTCATGTGTATCGGAAGTTTGGTGGAGGATGACGGGATCGAACCGACGACCCCCTGCTTGCAAAGCAGGTGCTCTCCCAGCTGAGCTAATCCCCCGTATTTCCCAATATCTACCTGTTTATTGGACGACGATGGTGGGTCTGGTTGGTCTCGAACCAACGACCCCCGCCTTATCAAGACGGTGCTCTAACCAACTGAGCTACAGACCCAAGCCGGTCACTTATGACCAGGCATAAGCCCAAGTCGTTAGCGACAACCTTCCAACAACCGATAAGTGTGAGCGTTCAAATTAGATTGCAGTTTTCCAGAAAGGAGGTGATCCAGCCGCACCTTCCGATACGGCTACCTTGTTACGACTTCACCCCAGTCACGAACCCTGCCGTGGTAATCGCCCTCCTTGCGGTTAGGCTAACTACTTCTGGCAGAACCCGCTCCCATGGTGTGACGGGCGGTGTGTACAAGACCCGGGAACGTATTCACCGTGACATTCTGATCCACGATTACTAGCGATTCCGACTTCACGCAGTCGAGTTGCAGACTGCGATCCGGACTACGACTGGCTTTATGGGATTAGCTCCCCCTCGCGGGTTGGCAACCCTTTGTACCAGCCATTGTATGACGTGTGTAGCCCCACCTATAAGGGCCATGAGGACTTGACGTCATCCCCACCTTCCTCCGGTTTGTCACCGGCAGTCTCATTAGAGTGCCCAACTGAATGTAGCAACTAATGACAAGGGTTGC